>CAJUBY010000041.1:0-12686 GCA_910585055.1 uncultured Christensenella sp.
TATCCTTTCGTACACGTGTTCCGTACCGTAACTGCCCGATAAAACGGGCGACGAAAGGCGAATGCCGCCCGAAAAATCCGAAATAAGTTTGTTGTCGAATATGACCGTTTTAAGCAGTGTGTCGCTTGTAAGCGCGTGGATCCTGTGCAGGCTTTCGCTGTCTATGAACATAGCGTCACCGCGTTTCGGAAAGTAGGTCGTTCCGTCGCAAACCACTTCGAGCGAACCGTGTTCGACGAATATAAGTTCGCAGTCGCTGTGCCAGTGCAGAGTGTTCTGCGAGTTCTTGTATTTGCCCGCCCATACACGTTCCGTGCCCGAATATATCCATTGTTCTTTTGTCGCGCTCATATAAAGATTATATAATATTCGGGATCGAGCGTCAATACAAAATGTAAAAATTTTTCCGATTTAAGTAAATATAATTCTTGCATGCGTATATTATATTTGGTACAATATGTGCAATGAAAGCGGCGGTCCGCCGCGTGCTGCAAAAGGAGGGTCTATGAAAAAGCTTTACGAAAGTATCGACAGATTGGTCAACTATGCAAAGCTCAAGCTCGGTCTTAACGACAAAAACGCCGATTACGTTCGCAACGGAGTTTTGGATCTGTTGGGCATAGCGTTTGCTCCCGTCGCCGCCCGACCCGACGGCGGTATTTCCGATATGCTTAACGAGTTTGTCGAGCATGCGACAAAAGCAGGATTGTTTGCGCGCGAAGACGCCGAAAAGTACTGCGACGCCGTAATGGGTATATTGTCGCTTTCGCCGTCGGAATTGCAGGACAGGTTTTACGCCGTCGAAACAACAAACGGATCTGCCGCCGCCGTCGATATGTTTTATACATACTGCGTGGACAACAACTACGTAAAAAAAGCGCAGCTCGACAAAAATCCGCGGTTCGAGAGCGACGGTCTTATAATTACTATAAACAAAGCCAAGCCGGAATTCCGCGATGCCAAAAAAGCCGCCGCCGGTAACGCCGTAAGCGGCGGTTATCCCAGTTGCAGCATATGCCACGAAAACGAAGGGTTCGGCGGACGCTCCAAGCGCACGCTTCGCACGGTGGATATATATCTCGGCGGACAAAAATGGTTTTGGCAGTATTCGCCGTACGGATATTTTTATCAGCACGGCATTGCCGTAAACTACGAGCATATCCCCATGCACGTAGACCGCGAAACTTTCGGACGGCTGATGGACTTTGCGGACAGATTTCCGCATTACTTTATAGGCAGTAACGCCGCGCTTCCGAGAATAGGCGGAAGCGTGCTTGCGCACGACCACTACCAGGGCGGCGGCGAAACGCTGCCTTTGCACAAGGCGACGGCGCTGTGCGTCGTTAAAGACAAAAAGACGGGCGCCGAGATAGAAGTTTTGGATTGGCCGGGCACGGTCGTCCGTGTAGTGAGCGGATCGCGCGACGTTATAACGGACGTGTCGGACAGGATATGCAAAGCGTGGGTAAGTTTCGACGCGCCCGAGCTCGGAATAATCCACGCCGACGGCGACGGTATACACAACGCGATAAGCCCGACGGTCGTCAAGACGGACCGCGGTTACGAAATGAATATAATACTGCGCAGCAATATAACTTCGGCGGAGTATCCCGACGGAGTGTTCCACGCGCATCCCGAATTCCACGTCATAAAAAAGGAATCTATCGGACTGATAGAAGCGCAGGGTTTGTTTATACTGCCCGGTCGGCTCGAAAGCGAACTGGGCGAGCTGTGCGACTGTATTTGCAACGGCACAGATCTGCCCGAGCGGCTTGCCGATTATAAGTTCGTGTTCGGCGAGATACTGGAGCTTTGCGGCGGAAAGCGCGACAGGAAGACGGCGGAAGCGGCGATAAAGAACGAACTCGGCAGCATATGCAGACGCATACTCGGCAACACCGCAGTGTTCAAGGACAGTGCGCTCACCGTAAAATTCTTACACGACAAGGTGGTAAAATAATGTACGAAGAATACGCATTTAAGGTAACAGCCGCCGGACGGGTCAACATAATAGGCGAGCACGTCGATTACTGCGGCGGCAAAGTGTTTCCTGCCGCTCTCGGTTTTAAAAACACCGTGTACATAAGACCCAACGGCACGGATAAAATAAATATAAAATGGACTACGCTGGACGGCGAAGTCACGCTCGACATAAACAGGCTCGACGAATACAAGTCGCTCGATTACGGCAACTATCAGGCAGGCAGTCTATTGATGTGGAAGAAAGCCGGATATCCTATCGTCGGTTGCGACATGATACAGGACTGCACCGTCCCGTTCGGCAGCGGACTGTCGTCGTCGGCGGCGATAGAAGTTTCTACGATAGCTGCGATGTGCGCTGTTACAGGTACGCCTATAGACAGGGTAAAGATCGCGCTCGAAGCGCAGCGCGCCGAACGCGAGTACGTGGGTGTCAACTGCGGAATAATGGATCAGTACGCGTCGGCTTGCGGAAAAGCCGGATACGCTATGCTGCTCGACTGCGCGACGCTCGACTGCGAGTACGTGCCCGTCGAAACGGGCGACTGCTCGCTCGTAATAATCGACTGCAAAAAACCGCACAGCCTTGTGGAAAGCAAGTATAACGAACGCCGCGCCGAAACGGAGACCGCGCTCGAAATACTCGGCAAAAAAACGGGCATAAAATGTCTTGCCGAGCTTGACGCCGCAACACTGGAAGAAAACGCGTCGTTGCTTTCGCCGACGGTTTGCAAACGCACAAAGCACGTCGTGGACGAATGCGCGCGCGTAAATCAAGCCATGACCGCTATGCGTTCGGGCGATATGAAAAAACTGGGAGAACTGTTAAATGCGTCGCACGAATCTTTAAAAACGCTGTACGAAGTTACCGGCAAAGAACTCGACGCGCTTGCGGCGGCGGCGCAGAGCCATCCCGCGTGCCTCGGCTCGCGTATGACGGGCGGCGGATTCGGCGGCTGTACGGTATCGCTTGTAAAAACGGCGGAGCTGGATAGCTTCCGCGAGTATGTGCTCGATAAGTATAAGCGCGAAACGGGATACGACGCGGCGTACTATCGGACCGAGATCGGCGACGGTATAACCGTCGAAAAGAACGTAAAGTAGCACATAAAATAATATTCGACAATATAAAATTTTCGGAGGTGGATCTATGGCAATACTTGTTACGGGCGGCGCCGGATATATAGGGTCGCACACGTGCGTGGAGCTTTTGAATTCCGGTCACGATGTTGTCGTGATCGACAACTTTTGCAATTCGGCAAAGGAAAGCGTTGCGCGAGTGCAAAAGATCACGGGGAAAAAGATAGCATTATACGAAGGCGACGTGCGCGACGGCGCGTTGCTCGATAAGATTTTCGCGGAGAACAAAATAGACAGCGTAATACACTTCGCAGGGCTTAAGGCGGTGGGCGAATCGTGCGCCAAGCCCATCGAATACTACGACAACAACCTTGTCGGCACGCTGACTTTGCTCAACGCCATGCGCCGCGGCGGCTGCAAAAAAATAGTGTTCAGTTCGTCCGCCACGGTTTACGGCACGCCCGAAAAGCTTCCGCTCGACGAAGAATGCAGGATAGGCGGCACGACAAATCCGTACGGAACGAGCAAGTATTTTCAGGAAATAATGCTGCGCGACGTATATTCGTCCGACAACGAGTGGACGGTGGTGTTGTTGCGCTACTTCAATCCGGTAGGCGCGCACGAAAGCGGCATGATCGGCGAAGACCCTTCGGGCATTCCCAACAATCTTACGCCGTACATAGCAAAGGTCGCAATAGGCGAGCTTAAGGAAGTGGGAGTGTTCGGCGACGATTACGACACCCACGACGGCACGGGCGTCCGCGACTATATCCACGTAGTTGACTTGGCGCGCGGACACGTCGCGGCTATCGATAAGATCGAAAAGACGGGCGTATACACTTACAATCTCGGCACGGGCATAGGATACAGCGTTTTGGACGTTATACACGCTTTCGAAAAGGCGTGCGGCAAAAAGCTCCCGTTTTCGATAAAGCCGCGCCGCGCCGGCGACATCGCGGCATGTTATGCCGACGCAGGCAAAGCAAAACGCGAACTCGGCTGGCAAGCGACGCTCGGCATAGACGAGATGTGCGCGTCGCTGTGGAAATGGCAGTCGCAAAACCCCAAAGGTTACAGATCGTGATAAAATAACGACAGGAGAATTTTTAAAATGAAGATAGAAAACGGCAGTTACGAAGGCGCAAAGACTATCGCGCTCACCAATAAAAGCGGCATGACGCTGACGCTGTGCGCGCTCGGCGCAGGCATTATGAGCATAAAGGTGCCCGACCGCGACGGCATAAGCCGCGAAGTGACGCGCCTTGCCGACAGCGGCTACGCCAAGGAGTATCACGGACTTACCATAGGCAGGACTTCGGGCAGGATAGAAAACGCGACGTTCGAGATAGACGGCAAAATCGCAAAGCTCGAAAAAAACAATCACGGCGTCGACAACCTGCACGGCGGTAAAGACGGATTTCACGGCAAGGTATTTTCGGTAGCGGTAAACGCCGCCGCGGACTGTACCGACGTAGTGTTCGGCTACGACAGCCCGGACGGCGAAGGCGGTTATTTCGGCAACGTCAAGCTCGCGGTAACGTACCGCGTGTACGAAAATGAAAATAAAATAACAATGTCGTTCGATGCGACGCCCGACTGCAAAACGCTGTTGAACCTGACTAATCACGTTTATTGGAACATGTCGGGCGATCTGCGCGAGCCTGTGACCGATCAGACGGTGTATATAAACGCGTCGCGCGTGGGCAGGCTCAACGAGCGGCTTATCGTGGTAGATATAGACCCCGTAACGCCGCAATTCGATTTCCGTAAACCGCGCAAAATGGGCGAGTATATAACGGACGAAAGCGTGCAACGCCACACTCACGGCTACGACCATCCGTTCTTTTTGGACGGACGCGGTCTCGACAAAACGGCGTGTTCGCTGTACTCGCAAACGAGCGGCATAAAGCTGGAAGTAAAAACGACGTATCCGTGCGTAGTCGTGTTCGGCGATAACTTTACCGGATATAAGTCTACGTGTTTCGAATGTCAGTATCATCCCGACGGGATCCATCAGTGCCCCGACGACTGCGGCGTGTGTACGCCCGAAAAACCGTATGCGGAAACCACCGAGTACGTATTTACGGTAAAATAGATCCGATCGGGAACGACCGCGGCGGCGCGATCGCCGTCATACAAATATTTACATCATTGGAGAATAAAATGGCTTTTACAAGAAACGAATATCCGCGACCGCAGTTCAGGCGCGACGAATGGCTCATGCTCAACGGCGAGTGGGAGTTCGAATACGACGACGGCGGCGACGGCGCAAAACGCGGGCTAGATCTCGGCAAAACCGTTCTTGCGCGCAAGATAAACGTTCCGTTTACCTTTCAGTACGAAGCGAGCGGTATCGGCGAGACCGAAAACCACGAAACTGTGTGGTACCGCAGAACGTTCGATATAGGCAAGCACTTCGGCAAAGACCGTGCGCTTTTGTGCTTTAACGGCAGCGATTACATAACGGACGTGTGGATAAACGGCAAACACGCGACCACGCATGTCGGCGCGTATTCGCCGTTTAAAACGGACATAACACCCTATCTCGCGTCGGGCAAAAACGTTATAGTCGTGCGGTGCGTCGATCCTTACGATCCCACCGTTCCGCGCGGAAAACAGAGCTGGACGGGCAAACCGTTTTCGTGCTGGTATATCCCGAACACGGGGATATGGCAGAGCGTGTGGATCGACTTTACGGGCGACGATGCGGTGGACGAATTTTCGCTTACTCCCGATATAGATAATCTTTCTTTCTCGGGCGAACTCGTTACGCTGTACGGCGTTGCCGACGAAGCGGAATTATCGGTATCGATATTCGGAAAAGAGATAAAGCGTCAACGTTTTTCGCTCGACGGCAAGCACACCCGTTATTCGGTCGGGCTTATGGAATGCGACTTTGTGGACGAAACGACGTACTGGTCGCCCGAGCGCCCCACGCTTTACTACGTGGACGTAAAGCTGTATAAAGGCGGCAAAACGGTGGACGCCGCGCATACGCGGTTCGGAATGCGCAAGATAGCGGTGGACGAAGGCGGCAGGATAACTCTCAACAACAGAGAGCTGTATCAAAGGCTTATACTCGATCAGGGTTATTGGCGCGAGAGCGGCACGACGCCGCCGAGCATAGACGCGCTTAAATCCGATATACAAGACGCAAAAGCAATGGGCTTTAACGGCGCGCGCAAGCATCAGAAATTCGAAGACCCGTATTTCTATTATTTTGCCGACGAAATAGGCTTTTTGACCTGGTGCGAAATGCCGTCGGCGTATAACTTCTGCGCGGAAGAGATGCGCGCCGTCATGTCGGATTGGCACGGCATTGTAAACGCCGCGCGCGCGTTTTCGAGCGTAGTGTGCTACGTGCCGCTTAACGAGAGCTGGGGCGTGCGCAAGATCCTCACCGAAAAAACGCAGCAGGATTTTGCGGCGTCGCTGTATTATATGACGAAAGCGCTCGACCCGTCACGGCTCGTTTCCACCAACGACGGTTGGGAAAACGTAGATAAGACGGACATCATATCTATCCACGACTACGCGTACGACAGCAGCGCGTTTGCGGAGAAATACCGCCCCGAAAATTACGACACGCTGTATCCGCAGGGCAGAAAGCTTATGGCGGAAGGCAATACGAGCGCAGGTAAACCCGTACTGTTTACCGAGTTCGGCGGCATAGCCATGCAAGTGAACGCCGTAGACGGAAACTGGGGCTACAACAAGGGCGCCGCAGATACCGAAGAGCTGTACACGCGGTTGGAAGATCTTATGCGCGGCGTGTACGCAAGCCCGTTCCAAGGCTTTTGCTATACGCAGATGACCGACGTACAGCAGGAAGTAAACGGTCTTTTGGATATGGATCATAAGCCCAAAGCGGACTTTGCAAGGCTCAAAAAGATATTCGAGAACAAATAACGGCGTAGACTCCGTCAAAAAATGCGCCTATATAAACGGCGCACACCGATATGTATTTTGCGGATAGACCGAGGAAAGGCATGTTGCTTTCCTCGGTCTTTTTGTTTTACACGTTTACGAGTGACTGACCCCAACAGATACATTTTTACGGGCAGGCACAGCCTGATTTATGCAGGCAAGCCGGCACCGATCATGCTCTGCTGTACGGTATATACGCATAAAACGTAGTTTGCCGTACCGAAGGGTACGCCGCGCTATTTGCACATCTGTTCTAGCGCCGGCGCCCGGTAAAAACGTTTTGCGCTTGTAGCGAAGCGGTTTGAAACAAGGTCAATGCAAAAATGCGAAGTCGTAGCGGTTACTACGGCAAGCGGATTTAACGCCGAGATCGTCCGAAACAGACGTACAGATACTAAAGCGCGGAATCGTGCGCGTTATCGTCAAAATTTGTTACGACTTCGTATAATATCTTTAATCCGTTGTTTAAATATGCGACCATCCCGTAGAGCGCTTCTTCTACCGTTTTGGCGTCGAGCAAAATGTTTAATTCGTTTGTAAGCATATTTACGGCTTCGATCATTTGTGCAGTCATTAATTTTATTCTCCGATAGTTTATATAATACATGCGGTGCTATTAAAGCGCCGTAAATTAGCATAACATCATGCCTTTATTACATTTTACATCATATTTTGTTAAAAGTCTCGACGTACAGAAATTTATGTAGAAAAATTTTTATATAAAGAATTTTATGAAATTTAAGTCAATCAAATCTTGCAAAGGCGACCGGATTAAGACAGCAGATGATAAGCCATTGGGAAGCGAATAAGGGACTGCCCAATATCGATTTTTGCGTAAGACTTGCGGACTATTACAATATCTCTTTGGATGAGCTTGTCGGAAGGGTATCCGAAACCAGACATTGGTGAATGTTCTTTTAGCGAATTGATGGATTTCATATATACCTAAATAAAAATACAAAAATACAGCCGCTCGGATATATTTGCGTATCCGGGCGGCTATCTGTATAAATATTGTTTTTAAAAGCGGTCTTTGTTAAAGCTTGCAGTTTTCCGTGATATAGCTTGTAACTTTGGACTCGTCCATGCGGATCTGGCTCATCGTATCGCGGTCGCGCACGGTAACTGTTCCGGTAGGCTCGGTGTCGAAGTCTACGGTAATGCAGAACGGCGTGCCGATCTCGTCCTGTCTGCGGTAACGTTTTCCGATCGAGCCGGGCAGGTCGTAAGTGCAGGTCATGCCGTTTTTGCGCAGGTCGCGGTAAAGCTTATCCGCGCGGTCGGACAGCGCCTTTTGCAGCGGCAGTACGGCGGCTTTGTACGGAGCTATCGCCGGCGCAAAGTGCATGACTGTGCGCGTTTCCTTTTCGAGCTGTTCCTCGTCGTATGCGTCGCACAGAACTGCGAGCAAGGCTCTGCCGGTGCCGAGCGACGGCTCTATAACGTACGGCACGTACGTTTCGTTGGTGACGGGATCGGTGTAATCGAGCTTTTCGCCCGAAAACTCGGCGTGCTTTTTAAGATCGTAGTCGGTGCGGTCGGCGATGCCCCAAAGCTCGCCCCAGCCGAAGGGGAACAGGTATTCGAAGTCGCTCGTCGCTTTGGAGTAGAACGAAAGTTCGGCTTTGTCGTGATCGCGTATGCGCAGGTTTTCCTTTTTGATACCCAGTTTTTGCAAAAAGTCGAAGCAGTAGTTTTTCCAGAAGTCGAACCATTCGAGATCGGTGCCGGGCTTGCAGAAAAATTCCATTTCCATCTGCTCGAACTCGCGCAGACGGAAGATAAAGTTTCCGGGCGTTATTTCGTTGCGGAAGCTTTTTCCGATCTGGCATATGCCGAAGGGCACGCGCGCGCGCGCCGAACGCGTTACGTTTTTAAAGTTGACGAATATGCCCTGCGCCGTTTCCGGGCGGAGATAGCAGGTAGACACCGAATCTTCGGTGACGCCCTGAAACGTCTTGAACATAAGATTGAATTTTTTGACGGGCGTAAAATCGGACTTGCCGCATACCGGGCATGGGATCTTATGCTCGGCGACAAAAGAGGACAGCGCGTCGTTTTCCATGCTCGCTACGGGCACGTCAAGCTTGTGTTTGGCGGCGTACGCTTCCACGAGATCGTCGGCGCGGCAGCGGCTTTTGCATGCGCGGCAGTCCATGAGCGGATCGGAAAAACCGGCAAGGTGTCCCGACGCTTCCCAGACTTTGGGGTTCATGAGTATTGCGCAGTCAAGTCCGAAGTTGTTTTCGCTTTCGGTAACGAACTTTTGCCACCATGCTTTTTTTATGTTGTTGTAAAGTTCCACGCCGACGGGACCGTAATCCCAGGTGTTGGCGAATCCGCCGTAAATATCGCTGCCCGCAAAAATGAAACCGCGAGATTTACACAGCGCGACCAGCTTATCCATTGTAACTTTCATTATAATACCGTTCCCGTGTTTATTCGTATAAGATTATACGGCATAGAAGATGCCGTTGTCAAGTAAATGGTCCGAGGTAGACCGCTTTCGAGATATGCGGCGAAGTTTACGGCAAAATAAAATGCACTTATACCGTATTACGGGGTAAGTGCATTTACGATACTCGTATCTTATTTGCAACTCGGCATTTGTACTTTTTTAAAACGGCAATACCGCAGAAACTTGTGTATCGTTTATGCGGCACGCCTGAGTTTGTTCGTCTTTATGTACGAATTAGCAGCAGCATTTATCTCTGCCGCCGCAGCAGCACATAAGAATGTAAAACAACAGTATGTCGTTGCAGTCGCAGCCTTTTTTGCAGCCGCAGTCGCATCCGCAGCCGTTATGTCCGCCGCAGCAGCTGCAGAGCAACAAAAGCATAAGTATATCGCAGCAATTTCCGCCACCGTTGAACATTTTGCTTTCCTCCTATAATAGAATTTGTTTGCCGTCGTCGCCGGACGCGTCCGCGGATACGCGTTCTGCGACAAGGTTTTTCTTTTGTGAGATAAGCGCCTATCTACAATCAGTGTATGGGATTTCGGCGGTTGTGTGATAAAAACTTGCAAAGATTATTTGCGTATTTTTTTTCGATGTGGTAAACTGTTAAAAGTATCTGCAAAACAGTTACTGTGCGAAACACCGCGCGTCGGGTTTCAGCAGGGAATACGGCTAAGTCGGCTGTGGGCTATTCCGAGTAGCGGAAAGTCCAACGGAGGAGAGCAATGAAAATATCAACGCGTTCGATAACGCTTGCGGCTACGCTCACCGCGCTGTGTGCGGTCACGGGATTTTTGCCGTACGTGTTCTTTTTGCCGGTGATGATCGCGGCTACCACTTTATCCGCAGGCATAACGGCGTTCGTGGGGCTTGCGTTCGGCGCGGTCAGTATCGCGTATTGTTTTTTAAGCCCGACGGGCATAGTTGCGGCGGCGTTTATACAGGCGCCGTATATAGCGATATTTCCTCGCGTCGCGGCGGCGCTGTGTGCGTTCGGCGTTTACAGACTTATAATAAGAGTTGTCAAGCCGCATAAAAAAACGGGCAGGTTTGCCGCGGTGTCGGTAGCTGCGGCGCTCGGCAGTATGGTAAACACCGCGCTTGTTGTCGCTATGTTCGTTACCATACTTCCCGACATGAGCGTCGGCGGCGTTACGCTTACGGTCGCCGTACCCGAAATGCTCATAAGCGGCGCGATCGAATGTGTGTGCATGGCGGCGCTCGTGCCGCCCGTAAGTTTAACGCTCGACCGCGTCGTGCTCAAAAAACGCGTTACGTCAAAAGGTAATTTATAATGGTAGTAGTGTTCGATATAGGCAATACGAATATAAAGATGGGCGTGTTCGAGGGCGACGAACTTATAGATACGCTTCGCATGGCGTCCGCAAACAAAACGGGCGACGAGTATTGGCTGCTTATAAAAGACATGCTTGCGGTAAAAAGCATTTCGCCGCGCGACGTCGAAGGCGTTATGATAAGTTCGGTCAATCCCAATCTCAACTATACGTTCGAGCATATGACCGAAACTTATTTCGGCATAAAGCCCATGACCGTGGGCGCAGGACTTAAAACGGGGTTGCGTATAAGATACGACAATCCCAAAGAGCTTGGCGCCGACCGTGTGGCCGGCTGCGTCGCGGCGTATAAGCTTTACGGCGCGCCGTGCATAGTTATAGACTGCGGAACGGCGACGACGTTCAACGTGATCTCCGCGGACGGCGAGTTTTCGGGCGGTGCAATTTCTTTCGGTTTGAAAGCGGCGGCGGAATCGTTGTCCGCGTCGGCGGCGCGTTTACCCAAGGTGGAGCTGTCCGCGCCGCGCTCGGCGATAGGAAAGACGACCATAACGGGAATGCAGTCGGGCATTATATACGGTTATTCGGGCATGGTGGAATCCATGGTAAAGCGAATAAAAGAAGAGTCGGGTCTGCTTTATGCCAAGGTCGTCGCGACGGGCGGAATCGCGGATATAGTCAACCGCTGTTCGAACGTTATAGATATAGTGGACAGGACTTTGACCCTTCGCGGACTCAATATCCTGTATTCGATGAACGTCAAATAACGCGTTGTATTATGTAAGATAAGGCAGGTAAACGGATCTACATGCAAAAGAAAAAGATAGCGATAATGGGACTGGGAACGGTAGGCGGCGGCGCGTACGGTATACTCGTAAATAACCGTGCGCATATCGCGGCGGCGCACGGCGTAGATATAGAAGTTTCGGCGATCCTCGACAGATCGGACGTCCCGCTCGCGGCGCGCGGCATAGACAAAAAACTGTTTTGCGGCAGCGTCGACGAGCTTGCCGCCGATCCCGATACGGAGCTTGTCGTCGAGACGATGGGCGGCGTGGAGCCGGCAAAAACATTTATAAGCAAAATGCTTCGCGCCGGAAAGTCGGTCGTTACCGCCAATAAAGAGCTATTGGCAAAGCATTGGAGCGAGCTCGAGCGTATCGCCAAACAGAACGGATGCGGACTGTTTTTCGAAGCGAGCTGCGTCGGCGGCGTTCCGATAATACGCGCTCTCGGCGAAAGTTTGCAGGGCGATAGGATTAAAAGCATTTACGGCATAATAAACGGCACCACAAATTATATCCTCGACAAGATGAGCAGGGATAACTGCGATTATTATGTCGCATTAAAAAAAGCGCAGGCGCACGGCTATGCCGAAGCCGATCCCAAGTCGGACGTGGAAGGGTTCGATGCGGCGTATAAGCTTTCCATACTCGCGTCCATAGCTTTTCATACATGCGTGCCGTACGCAGGGATCTATAGGGAAGGGATAACGAAAGTCACGCCTCAGGATATACTCAACGCGAAAGCGCTGGGCTACGAGATAAAGCTTCTCGCCATAGGCAAGCGCGACGGCAACAACGTGGAAGCGCGCGTTCATCCCGTGCTCGTTCCGCGCGAACATCCGTTGGCGTCGGTATCGGGCGCGTACAACGCCGTGTATCTAAACGGCGACAACGTGGGCGATCTTATGTTCTACGGCGCCGGCGCAGGCGCAAAGCCGACGGGAAGCGCGATAGTGTCAGATATAGTAAAAGCGCTTACGAGTGCGCCCAAATACAGCGATTTCGATAATAACGGCAGACTTGCCGACGGCATAAACTATGTGGACGACTTTGTAAGCGGTTATTACGTAAGCGTAACGGCGGAAGACAAAGCGGGCGTTTTGGGAAGGATAGCCACTTTGTTCGGCGACGGCGGCGTCAGCATAAAATCGGCGATACAGC
>CAJUBY010000041.1:12696-16491 GCA_910585055.1 uncultured Christensenella sp.
GGCAGCGCTACGATACTGTTCCTTACGCATAATGCCGGGGAGCGGTCTTTCATGCGTGCGCTGGACACTGTAAAAGCGTTGCCTTCGGTGCGCGGAATAGATTCGGTGATCCGCGTTTTTTAAGGCGCGGCTTACGGGCTTAAATCAGCTCTTTAACTAAATTCGCAAATAAGCATAAATATTATTTCGCTTTCTAATAATAAAGGAACAGGGCGCCCTGTACCGCCCTGTAAATAAAGAAAACTATTTTGGATTATCGCATTAAAATGTTTGACAAATTTTTTGCGTAATAGTATAATTTTACAGTATATGTGTACAAAAGCATATTAGGAGAATATCGACTAAATGAAAAAACTCGGATTTATCAAAAAGATGGGACTCACCGCCACGGTAGTATTTTTATGCCTGGCTATGATGTTGACCTGCTTTACCTTTACGACGCCTTTCTTCAGAGCGGCGTATGCGGAAGACGCGCCCGTAACGGCTAACGCTTCCGTGTTTGCCGGAGCGGCTGTTAAAGATACCGTGGATTACGGCGGAACTATCGAAGTGCCCGACGTCGCGGGATCCACTGTAACGTATATCGCGCCCGACGGCGAGGAAAAACCCGTAGAAAACGGTGAGGTAAAGGCGACTCAGATCGGTGTTTACAAAATAAGATATACCAATGCCGGTATCTCTTACGATTTCAACGTAAAAAGCACTCTGGACAAAGAGTATTTCCTTTATATAGCTTATAACGGCGCGGACATCCCCACGTATATCAAGAGCGGCGATAAATTTACTCTGCCTGCCGCCGAAGTAATGTACTATGACGACGACAAAGTCCTTACGCCTTATCCCGGCAATGCGCCCGTGGAAGTCGAAGATTCGCGCGGCAACAAGTATAACGTAGGCGAAGGTTCTACGACCAACGTATTCACGGCAGGCGAAAACGGCAAAGTTTTCGTCACCTATACCGCCAGACTCGAAGACGGTTCCAAATACTTTACCAAGACATTTACCGTAAACATTCAATCGGATATCAACAAGAGCGGCAATCCGCAGCTTTCCGTTTCGGGCATTCAGAAGGACGCGTCGGTAAACCGTCCCGTTACTCTGCCCGTAGCAAAGGCTACCGATAACAACGACGACAATATTAAAGTCGTTATCGAAGTTTTGGGTCCCAAAGCCGACGGTTCCGAAGGCGTCGAGCCCGTTAAAATGGTCGAAGTCAACGACGACGGTTACGCCGTAGCGACCAAAGATAAAAATGTTATTTTCGACAACGATAAATCCATGACTTTTTATCCGACCAGAACGGGTAAATATAAAGTGACTTATACCGCGTACAACGATTTCTACGACGCCGAAAATCCTACGGCAGGCGGCAAATCGGGTACCAACGAATTCACGATCACGGTCGCCGACCATGTAGCGCCCGTATTCAAAAACGTAGAAGAATACCGTATCCCCGAAACGTGGGGTAGCAAAACGGTAAAGAACAAGGACGGCGTTGTTTCGGGTGCGGCAGGTAAAATAACGTTTACCGTTCCCGACGTAGTCGACAACAAAGATCGCGTTACGCCCGACGGCGACGACGACACCGATCTTATTTCTATGTACTTCCGCATAACCGATTCCGACAACTCCAGAACGGTTCTCGAAGTCAAAAACATCCTTACGGACGGCGACGACAGCAAAGTCAAAGCAAAAGACGATTCGGTGTACAAGACCGATATCGAGTTCAACAAAGCGCATCCGTTTACTTTCGATCTTGCGGAATACGACAGAAAAGACGCCAAAGGCGAACCGGCTGTCGATAAAAACGGAACGTACACCGTGCTGTTCCGTGCGCGCGACAAATCCAACAACACTTCGTCCAAAACCTATACGATCACCGTAAAAGACACTTACGAAGATACCGCAGCTCCGTCCACGGCGGAAGTTACTGCGCCCGAATATCTGTCCGGCGCGGACGAAACGTTTACCGTTCCTCATCCGACGTATGCCGACGCTTCCGATACCCGTCCTCAGGTCGAGTACAGGATCTACACCGACGCGACGCTCGGCGCAAACGACAGCAGATATATCACCGTAAAGGGCGGCGAGACTGCCGACCTTACCGAGAAAGAAGGCTATGTCGTAGTCGATAAAGATAAGTCCACGCGCGCCGAACTCAAGCTCGGAAACAATTTGTATTTTTATGTCGGCGTCAAGGATAAAGTAGGCAACTTCAAGAGCAACGCCGAAGATCTCGATTTCGCCGAAATAACCGACGAAAGGATGGAAACCGAAACGCTTTACACCAAAGACGAATCGGCAGTCAAAGTAATCGGCAATGCGATAGGCGACTTTACCGTATCGCTTAAAGCTACCCCCGATACTATCGATTTCGCAAACGCCAACGGCAACACCGAGATCAAAGCCAACGACAATGTCGTAGCCGGCAAATTCAGCATCGAGACCGCAAGCAACGACACCCGTTATTACACCGGCTTCGAAGTCGCTGTGTACGATCCGCAGGGTAACCCCGTAAACGTAACGCTCGAAACGGTTTCCGTTCCCGGCGAATCCAAATCCACTATTTACGTTCAGAACATCCGGTTCAATGCCGCTGTAGCGACTGCCGAAGACAAACCGTATAAGATGACCGTGCGCGTGTTCGACGTTAACGGCAAAAACGAAGTGTACGGCTATACGCTTTCGGGCGTAAAGACCAATGCCGGCAACGGTAACCAAACTTCGTCCACGCCTGTTATCGGCTCTACCGGCAACGTAAATAAAAAGTACAAACTCAATAACAGCGTTATCAAGGGCTTGCCCAGCGACGATACGTATTATGTCGTACGCAAGATAAGCGGCGGAATATTCGCTCTTATGGGCAACGAATTCACGGCAAAAACGCAGGGTTCTTACAGCGTTCAGGACGGTTATATTTCCAAGACCGTTTTGGAAAGCACGGACGGTAAAGCCGCTTACGAATTCGACTTTGACAAACAGGTCAATTTCAGCGGCGCCAACGAAGGCGTGTACAACTTCAGTATAACCGACGAAGCCGCGCCGGTTATAGAAATGCAGGGTAAAATGCCTGTATACGAAAACAAATTCGACCCGAAGAAGGGCATTACGGATTCCGATTCGTCCGCTACGGTCGAACCGTCCAAGGGCAACGGTCTTATAGAGATCCCCAATGCGGTCGCCGTGACGGAAAACGGTATGGGCGTTGTAGAAATAGAAGTTACCGATCCCGATTCCAAAGACGTGGATCTCGATAAAGAGACCAATACTTTCGTAGCCACCAAAGACGGTACGTATACCGTTAAATACACCGCGACGTACGGCAACGCTTCCGCTGTTACCGCTACGTACTATATAAGCGTCGGCGACGTATTTGCGCCTGTGTTCACCACCAAGGGCGGCACGTCGACATCGGGCACCAAAAAGCAGGACGACGTATTTACGTTTGCCACGATCGAACTTGCGGAAGGCGAAAGCGACAAGGGCGTCACGGTAAAGAAAGAGATCTACGATCCTTCGCACGAAGTAATGTCCAGCCATACGGTAAGAGGTTCTTACAGCGGCTACAGGGATAAGAAGAATAACGGCAGCGACATAAAGCTCAGCATGGTCGGCGATTACACTATCGTTTACACCGTAACCGATGCCGTAGGCAACGAATATAAGCTCACCGAAAAGATAACGGTTGCCAACAAAGGTTCCGGCACAGCTACGACATGGACGACGCTCTCCACGGTGCTCATTATAGTTGCTATCGTATTGCTCGCAGGCGTTATAGTGTACGTTGTACGTTTC
>CAJUBY010000042.1:0-1504 GCA_910585055.1 uncultured Christensenella sp.
ACGTGACAAGCGTGTAAATAACGGATATTTTACCTTCGAACACGCCCTTTCTTTCGAAATGGTGATGCAGTGGCGCCATTAAAAACACGCGCTTTTTGGTGAGCTTGAACACGGCGACCTGTACGATCACCGAAACACTGGTCGCAATGTACATTATGCCCACGAGCAGCATGGACAGCGACATTCTGCCGAGCACGGCGACGCAAGCCAAAAAACCGCCGAGCGCGAGCGAGCCGGTATCGCCCATAAAGATCTTTGCCGGATGCGTATTGAAACACAGAAACGCCAAAAGACTGCCGCACATCGCCGCCGACAAAACTATCATATTAAACGGACCGTCGCCTACGAGCGCACCCGTAAAATACGCTATGCCTATCATTATGCAGCAGAACAGCGTGTTGGTCGCAGTCACCGATGCCGCAAGCCCGTCCAGACCGTCGGTCAGATTTACCGAATTCGTAAACGCCAAAAACACGAGCATATAGTATACGGGCGCAAACCGTCCGAGTTCGATCTTTTTGGGCGCAAACGGCGCGTAAACCGCGGAACCGACGCCGTCCGCATAATATGCATACACGGATATTATCGCGGCGAGCAGTAGCTGAAACACTATCTTCTGTACGGGCGACAGTCCCTTGTTATTTTTGTAACGTACTTTTATAAAGTCGTCGATAAACCCTATAAGCGCATAACCGAACGTTATGATAAGTATTATATACGTCGTTTTATCGCCGTGCCGCGTAAAAAACAACGCGGAGAACAATGCGAGCACGATAGATGCGCCGCCCATTGTCGGCGTGCCCTGTTTGGCTTTGTGGTTGTCCACATACGAAAGAATGGGCTGTCCCGCTTTTAATCTTTTTACAAGCTTTATATTTAGCGGCAGCAACAGCATACCTACTGCAAATGCCGCCAAAAAACCGCACAGTACCGATATCAAAATCCGAATTCTCCGGCTATCTCGAGCACATACTGTTCGTCGTTATACGGCTGCCGTCTGCCCATCACGTCGTTGTAACGTTCGGCGCCCTTGCCTGCTATAAGGACTATGTCGTCGCGGTTTGCCATTTCCATCGCCGCGCGTATCGCAAGCTTGCGGTCTTCCACAGGCGTGTAATTGGTTCCGCCTATCTCCTTGATCCCGGATACTATCTGTTCTATTATCTCCATGGGCGGCTCGAATCTGGGGTTGTCGCTTGTCACGAAACAAAAATCGCTCATTTGCGAAACGATTTTACCCATTACCGACCGTTTGGTTTTGTCGCGGTTGCCGCCGCAGCCGAACACCGTTATTATGCGCGCAGGCGCAAACTCGCGTACGGCTCGCAGGATATTGGCGATCCCGTCGTCGGTATGCGCAAAGTCGATTATGACGTTGCATTTGGCTGTATTGATAATATTAAATCTGCCGTCTATCTTTTTTACGTTGCGAATACCGTCTATAACTGTCTGCAGCGAAAGACCGAGCGACATCGCTATCGCCGCCGCGCACAGCGTATTGTAC
>CAJUBY010000042.1:1514-10178 GCA_910585055.1 uncultured Christensenella sp.
GAATCTGCCGGTAAGGCTGAACTTGACTTTATCGACGCTGTCCGACATATTTATCACGTACGACAAACCGTACGCGCTCATCTCGAGATCTATACCGAACACGTCGGACGGGTTGTCCACGCCGTAAGTCACAGTTGACAGCGGCGTTTCGCGGATGATCTCGCAGCCCAGCGTATCGTCGGTATTCACTACAGCGCTTCGCGCGTGTTCGGGAGTGAAAAAACTTTTTTTGGCTTTGCCGTAGCTTTCGAGATCGCCGAAAAAGTCCAGATGATCGCGCGAAAAGTTGGAGAACGCCGCAACTTCGTACATTATACCGTCTATCTTTTTAAGCGCCAACGCGTGAGCAGACACTTCCATTACAACGAACTCCACTCCGGCATCCGCCATATCGCGCAATATGGAATGCAGTTCTATTGGATCGGGCGTAGTAAGACAGGCATCCGTTTTTTTGTCGCAGTATTCGACTGCGTTCGTGCCTATAAGACCGCAACTTTTCCCCGCCGCTTCGATTATGCTTTTTACTATATAAGTGGTAGTCGTCTTGCCGTTGGTACCGGTTATACCTATCATTTTGAGTCGTTTGGACGGATTGCCGTAAAATGCCGACGCCGCAACGGCCAGCGCATGACGCGAGTCTTCCACTTCTATCTGATAAACGTCGAGCGCCAGCCTGCGCTCAACAACAAGCGCCGCAGCTCCGCGCGAGACCGCGTCCGCGGCGAAAGTATGCCCGTCGTTTTCTTTTCCGACAAGACAGAAAAACAAGTTGCCCGGACTGACCTTGGTGCTGTCGATCGCAAGACCGGTGATCTCCAGATCACAGTCGCATAAACCGAGTTCCGATAGAAGCATAATGACACTCTCCCGTAACTATTATATGTCTATTGTATTATCTTATTGGCTTTTAAGCGCGGTTTTGCAAACGTTCGTATTTTTCGACACGACATGTGCAGCCGTCGTTTTTCCGTCACGTGCGGACAAGCACGCTGTCGTTTTTAGCTACACGGGTGCCGGGAACGGGCGTCTGCGCCGTTACCGTACCGCCTTCGCCTGTCGATTCCACGTGGAAACCCAGTTCTTCGAGCGATTTTATTGCTTGCTCGATAGGCATATCCACGACATCCGGTATTACCGAATACTCCTTTTCCGGCAGTAGCGTAGGCTGCAGTCCGGTATAATCGAATATTTTTTCGAACACCTTTCCCGCAAACGGCGCTGCTACGAGGCTGCCGTAATACATATAGCCCTGCGGTTCGTCGACTATCATGAGTACGGCGTATTTCGGATCGTCGGCAGGCGCGAAACCGATGAACGACGAAATATATTTGCCCTGCGCTATCGTTCCGCCCGAATATTTTTGAGCCGTGCCCGTTTTTCCGCCGACCGCGTAGCCTGCCACGCCGGCTTTGCTTCCGCCGCCGTTAGCCACGACGCCCGTCAGATATTCGCGCATTTTAGCCGATGTCGCCGCGCTTACCGTCGTGCCGACGGCTTCCGGCTGACGCACTGCGAGGTTTTTGCCGTCGTGCGAATCTACCGACGCCACAAGATACGGTTTATACAGCGTGCCGCCGTTGACCACCGAACACACTCCGGTTATAAGCTGTAACGGCGTTACCGCCACCGCTTGACCGAAACCGATACGCGCAAGATCCACAGGCTTTACGTTTTCCTGTTTCATAAGCATACCGCTGCTTTCGCCCGTAAAATCTATTCCTGTTTTTTTGCCGAGACCGAATTTACCGAGCGCCGAGTAAAACCCAGAAGTTCCCAGCCGTTGCGCAAGATCCATGAACACGCAGTTGCACGAGTTTTTAACGCCTTCGGCAAGATGCTGACTGCCGTGACCTATCGACCGCCAGCAACGTATACGCTGACCGTCCACTGTACGGGATCCCGCGCAGAAAAACGTATCGTTATCGTTGACTACGCCTGCTTCCAGCGCCGCCGCCGTCGTAAATATCTTAAACGTCGAACCGGGCTCGTACATGTCTACTATCATAGTGTTACGAGATAATTCGTTGAGCAGATCGAGGTCGTTACGGGGCGGTGAATTAAGATCGAATCCCGGACTTTTCGCCATGGCGAGTATTCCGCCGGTATTGACATCCATAACTATCATAGATGCCGATTTAGACGAGAATTCGGTCTGTGCCGCAATTACGGCGCTGTTTGCAAAAGCCTGTATATTGGCATCTAAAGAAAGCGTAACGTCGCAGCCCGGTATGCTCGGGACATACCGCGTAACGGCGTCTTCCAGCTCGCGCCCTGCCATGTCGGTCGAAGTATAAGCAAAGCCGTCCACACCGGTAAGATACCTGTCGTAATAGCTTTCCAGCCCTGCCTGACCTTCGTTATCTATATTTGTAAAACCGAGTATCTGCGACATGGAACTTCCGTAAGGATAATTCCTTTGCGTATCGAGCGTGTAATAAAGCCCCTGTATGTTTTTTTGCCTTAACGTAAGCGCCGTCGTCGAATCGATCTTGCGTTTTATCGTAACTTCGCCGACTGTGGAATTCAGTTTTTCCAAAACGCTCTGCCTGTCCATACCGAGCGATTGAGATATCTCGGATGCGGCGGTTTCCTTATCCTTTACCGCGTTGGGACGCGCATACAGCGTAAACACGTCGCTGCTGTCTGCGAGCACGTTCCCGTTTATATCGAGTATATTGCCTCTCGCCGCTTTAAGCGGAAGATCGCGGTACCACTGCTCCGACGCTTTGGCGCGCAGAAAACCGCCGTCGATCACCTGCAGCCAAAACAAGCGCCCGAACAATGCCGTAAACACGACTGCGAGCGCTACGAACGCTATCAAAACCCTTTTTCGCATGACGGACGCCGCGGCTTTCATTTATGCACCTCTCGGCTATCAATATATGCCGCTCGCCGCGAAAAAATAATTACGTACACAAAACCGCGTCTCCGAAGAAACGCGGTCTGTTATCGGATTATGCGATCATCTATCGGTATTTTTGATCTTACGCTTGAGATACAGCGTTACGAAAACAAGCGCCGCGGCAAACACAGCCGCTTCCGCAACCGCGGCTACCGCGACAGCGCCTGCTACCGACAATCCACCGCTTTCGCTCTGCGTGTTCTTACCGGGAGTATCTTGACCGGGCTTATCGGGATCTGCCGGACCTACCGGGTCTTTCGGATCGTCCGGATCTGTCGGATCCGAAGGCAGTTTGACGTCGGAATTTTTGACGGTAAATTGCGTTATCTCGGTCTCTGCGTACTGTGTGCGTATACCCGTTTTCGCATATCCGAAAGAATTTTCGTATTCGTACGTTATCAACAGCACGTCGTTAAGATATCCGTACATCTTTTTGTCTTTTATCACCAATTTTACCGTAATCTCGTCGCCTAAAACGCATATCGATGCGCCTTGCTTTACGGTACCGATAAAGCCGCGTTCCGAACCGAACTCATACAGATTGAGCGCTATCTCGCCTTCACCGTCGCGCCGCACGGCCTGTAAGTTGATTGCATTGATCTTATCCTGCGTGTCTGTCGCATGAGCCGCATTGAAGTATAGTCCGATATCTATCGGTTTTCCGCGTACCGAACGCGCGCCGACGGTCACTTCTATCTCGCTCTGATCGTAATCTTCGTCGAGTATTATCTTATTTTCGCACTCGGACGAAGTAACAAGCGCACCGTCTATTATCTTTATGCCGGCGCTCGGCAACGACGAATAAATTTCAAACTGTTCGCAGTCCTTTTGTTGGGTAAACTTAAAACCGAGCGTCTCGCCAGCCGCCGTCATAATATCTTCGCCGCCGTTTCCTCCGAACAGCGGAAACACCGAAAAGAAATCGTTTGAGGTCAATTCGCCGTAAGGTATCAATTCGTATACGGCTCTTCCGTCCGTTTCGAACACCCAGTGCGAACTGCCGAGATATTTTAGTCCGCTTAAAAATGCGTCGGAACTCATGCCGATATCCAAAGCCAACTCGTCGGCGCCGTTTTCGCTTTTGCCGTGCACCGAGTAAACGTAACGGCGATCGGGGTCGCACGGCCGCACGGCAAGCAATATCGGTCCGTAAGTATACGCCGAGCGCGTCCTGTCTTTCACGACTGTCATTCCGCCGTACTCAACAGCGGTAAGTTCCTTGACCGCGGTTATTTCTATCTCGTCGTCAGTTTCGACAGACAAAGATATATAACCGCCGGCGCTCGGTATTTCGCCGGAATATTGCTCGCCGTTGATTTTCACCGTAAATACTCTGCTCCAACTCGGAACGCGCAAAGTCAGCGTCATGCCGTCGCCGAGGACTCGTATCACAGATCTATCGCCGTTGAGTATGTCGGATGTCTGCCGCAATGCGAAATGTTTGCCGTTACGATCGACGTCGAGAGTCGAGCTTTCGTACAGATTTACTCGCACTCCGCCGTCTTCCAATAAATACACAAACTCCGGCAGCCTCGCAAGCAACGCCGCGCCGTTGACTTCGCAGCAAGTGTTGGTGTTCAACGCTTTTGCAAGACTTCCGTTATAACGGGCGTGGTATCTTATCTTGCCTTTTTCGTCCTGAGCGGCGCGCATTACGTTATAGATACCTTCTTCGATCTCGCGCGCATACTTTTCTTCGCCGGGAAACAGCTGTAATAGTTTATAATTGAAATCTATCCAAAACGCAGTACCGCACAGCTCGCCGGTATGGTTTGCACCGTCGAGATAATACGAACCGGGATAATACTTTCCGAATTCGCATATAGCCATCGCGCCGCCGGTATGTATAAAGTATCGGTGCATCATCTCCCAATAGCCCAAGCACGCGTCGAGATATACGGGATCGCCCGTGGCTCTGTAATGGTCGAGATAAGCGTCTATACCCGTCGTTATGTAACAGTGCGAACGGTTCAGCGGATAATCCCATACGCTGTCCGTTATTCCGCCGGAAAGACATTCCATCCACCAATCCTGAACATAACACAGCTCCGAATACGTCATGTCTTCGGTCTTTCCTACAGGCGTGAAATACACGGCAGTACCTGCTATATGCCCCTGCAATCCGAGCACGCCCTCCAGCATGTGCTCGCCGTATTTATTTGTATTGTAATTGTACCAGTCGAAAAATTCCCGCAGTATAGTGTAAGCCGTATTGTCATTGACATCGACGCCCTTTGCGTTGTAATAATCTCCGGCGGCGACCAAACCTTTTACGAACATAGCTCTGTCGTAATTCCTGCGCTCGTCTTCCGCACTGTCGGCATTGCCTGCCAATACGCTTTCGGGATAGTCCAAACAATACCCGTTTCCGTTTTTGAGCTGACGCGCGCGTATCACGGAAAGCAATTCGTCAAGCTCTTTTTCGAACTCCGGGGCTTCCGTCCAAGTCAATATGCCTGCAAGTCCCGCAAGCATCCTTCCTTCGTTGGAATTTCGAAGCGTCGTCACCCACCATTCTATGTTGTCCACATACATGTCTTTTTTAAGACTGTCCGAAAAATAATCGATCGCTTTTACAAACATAACGCTCATCGCGCCGTTATCCAGCGAGACACCGCCGATAGGCTTATTTGCGGCAAACGCTACCGGCGACCATTCCGCCGGATCTGACACTTTTTTCGTACCGTCGACACGCTGTTCTATTTCCGATTTCGCACGCTCTATCATATACGCCTTAAGCGTTTCGAGCTTTACATCGTCCGTTACTATCCGGTCAAACCAAACTTCTCCGTCGATGACAGTCATAACGATCCGATGAAATTTGTCGCGCTCGAGATCTCCCAACCGTACCGCGACCGGTCCGTCCGAAACAGACACCGTTCTTAAGACCGAGCCGTCGACGCTTATCTCCACGTCACCCGTCTTGCCCGATAAAAAGTGCAGTTCCGCAAAAGATCCTTTACATACCGCCGTTGCGCTTTGTCCGCGCTTTAATACCAAAGCCCTGCCGAATAAAGCATCTTCGTTATCTTCGTACACCGTTCCGAATGAGCTTTTGACGAATGAATCGTTGCCGCTGTGGATCATCATATTATCTCCGTTTATCCCGTCTGTTTGAATTTTGTCTATCTCGAACCATTCGCCGCCGTTGCCGCCACGCACAGTCAATTTCAATTGATAATCGCCGAGCGGCAGTGCGCCGCTGTTCCACAAAATACCGCTCGGTATCGGCGATGCGCTGCGCTCGTCGATCACGCCGACTTTTTTGCCGTTTAACCAAACATCGGCGGACCGTCTGTCAGGCGCCTGCGACGCGTATATGCGTATACCTTCCACGCCGGAAAATACAGCCGTCATTTCGTCCCCGGCGTTTTGCGTCGAGTGTACCGAATTCATATAGTACGTATCCGCTTCGTTTCCGAAATATTGCCACTGTCCGTTGTAACCGAAACAAGTATCGTCGAAATCATGCACCGTTATAGGCTCGCGCCATAAATAAGCGTCTATACGGTCGAGCGTTACCCAAACGTCTGTAGCGTTTTTGCTCTTTGTTCCCGTGCATCTCCATTCCAATGTGTGTTCGCCCAAAGACAATTCCGGCGATACATACGATATATAAGAACCCAAAGCGTTTACGCCGTCGAACAGATCTACCGTATCGGTCTTTACTCCGTCTATATACACTTCGGCTTTTCCGCGCATAAATCCCCTGTCCGTATACACAACAAAACGTTTGACGTCCTTTACCGTCAAGGTCGCCGTCGCTCCTGCCGCATTCGTGGAATGTACGGTTCCTTCGTGCAATGCCGCCTGCCCCGTATAACTGCCGAAACCGTTATACGCTATATCCGCCGATGCGTCGTCGTATAAACGTTTTATTGCGGTTTGTTGCGTATCGTCGGTAACAATAAACTTTTGCACAGACAACCATCCGTCTCCTACGCATTCGAGCGTAAACGTATGTTCTCCGCGTTCCAAAATATCCGATTGATACACGACGTGATCGTCGCCCGATTCGCCGCGGTTGGGACGGGTCCTCGTTATCTCCGTTCCGTCGATACGCACTATAGCCGTGCCCATATTATCGTCCGCCTGTCCGCACCAGGTTATATGCGTAAATGTACCCGTATAAGAAACAGTGTTACCGGCTGTGCTCGTAGATGCGATATCCGGATATTGCCATTCTCCGCCGAGCACAAAAGCTTCGTCGCCCGGCAGTATCTCGCGTACGGCTGCAACGTCATAATCCCCCAAAGCATAAGACTCATTGGGGATCGCTTGCAATGCCGCGGCGCATAACAACAACGCAACAGGCGCTATCCATACCGGAATTTTGCGTTTCATATTTCCCTCCGCTTATTTTATAAAACAATTATATCAAAAAATTTACAAAATCTATTGTAACATTATATACAAATATTGTATAATAGTCTCATGATGACAATTCCGCAAACATTACGCGACAACGATCGTATTTGGTTTTTATGGCAAGAATTCAAGAGCAAAGAATCGGATGAAGTCAAGTGTATTATCCACCGCGATTATTCGATATCCATGCACTGTCACGACTTTTACGAGATAAATCTGGTATGCGGCGGCTACGGATACCATTACTTCGGCGGCAAGCGGTTCGAAGTGCGTTCCGGGGATTTTTTTATCGTGCCCATCGGAATAAAACACGGTTACATCAGCGTAGACGGTTTGGAAGTAATGCATATATTGGTATCGCAACGATTCATCGAAAGAAACGCGGCGTTATTGTATACGAACAGCGAATTTTATTCGCTGTTCATGCTGGATCCGGCAATGAAAATGCACTATGATTACGACATGCGCCTGAATATAAGCGGAAAAGATTTCGACGAGCTTTACGGTTATGCATTAAACATAGAAAGCAGACAGGTTTCGGACTCGCCGGAAAGCGCAAATATCGTAAATGCGAATGCGCTGTCATTTATTTTTCTTGCTTTGCTATGCTACAAAGACCGCATAAAGGACACCGTTTTTCCGGACGCAAAGTATACGGCTATACGATCAGTGATGCAATATATATTCGATCATTACAACGAGACCGTCACAATAAACGATCTCGCGTCGGCTGCCGGTTACAGCCGCGCCAACTTTTTCAGGTTTTTTAAAAAACTTACGTCGATGACCCCGAACGACTTCGTAAACATGTACAGAGTAAACGTCGCGCGCGAAATGCTGACGCGCGGCGAACAGTCGCTTACGGAGATCGCATTGGCGTGCGGTTTCTACGACGCCGCGCATTTTTCGCACATATTCAAAAAGATAGTCGGCACTCCGCCGAGCAAAAACAAAGGCGGCGCATGTCTCATAAAACCCTGAAATTTATAGCGCAAAAAATAAGACCGTCCGCATTAACGCAAACGGTCTGTTATTTATATGTTTTTTAATTTAATATTTCCGCCAGCCAGTCCAGGAATTTATCGAACCCGTCCGTTTTCGGTTCTGCCGGGCTGTATCCGACATCTTCCGAGGGTTTCACGTTATATACGGGATCGCCTGCCTGCACCATGCCGTTTTGCATGGCTTTGCTGCGTATAGCGTCTTCGTCGTGCAGTACGGCAAGCGTACGTTCCTGTTCGACTATTACCGCCTGCTTTTGCGATATCTGTCTGGACACCTCATCCGCTTTCGCCGCGGCAGACGATATGGAAACGCCTGTAGCTATGACCGCTATCGCCAAAACCAGCGCGACCGCAACGTAAACAACAAGCATGACCTTTGTGCGCATATCC
>CAJUBY010000042.1:10188-15892 GCA_910585055.1 uncultured Christensenella sp.
CAACGTTTTGCCGGTACGGCGTGCCCGTGCTCGAGACCGCTCTTTGTCCTTATCCTCGGCCTCTTCTTTTTTGTCGGAAGCGTATGCTCTTGTTTTAACGGTCGGAAGCAGATCTTCCTTTTCCGTGATCACTTGCTTCTTCTCGCGTTCGGGCAGTGTCGGCGCAGGCGCGGACAAAGGATTTGTCTTTGCCGAGTCCGAAAGCGTCGTGTACAGCTTGCGTTCGACTGTAGGCTGACGTGTCGGCGTATCGACAGTTATATCCATATCCGCGTCGGATCTTATCATACTGCCGGCACCGGCATCTTCCGATATGGGATCGATATTGCCGATAAAACCGTATTCGTTTAAAAGCGGTGAACCGTTATCTCCGCCGTAGTAACCGCCGAAACGGTCGCTGTCTCTTCGTATCTGTCGTTTGGTAGTGATCATGGTCCACCTTCCTTAAAGTTTTTCCGTAACGCGCAGCGTCGAACTGCTACTGCGCGGATTTTCGATAAGCTCACGTTCCGATGGTTTGAGCTTGCATATATTCCTGCCTACTGCCCGATGTCCGCAAACGCATACCGGCAGACGTTTGGGACAAATACAGTCGGTGGCAAACTCTTTAAACGCCGCTTTGACTATTCGGTCCTCCAACGAATGGAAAGTTATAACCGCCAAGCGTCCGCCGCGTTCTATCAGTCCGAAAATGCCGCAGATCGCGTCGTACAGTCCTTTAAGTTCGCCGTTGACTTCTATGCGTATCGCCTGAAAAGTCTTTTTGGCAGGGTGTCCGCCCTTACGGTGCGGCACGGACGCGCAGACTATATCGGCAAGCTCGGAAGTGCGTTCGATCGGTTTTTGAACACGACGTCTTACTATCTCGCCGGCTATTCGCCGCGCAAAACTTTCTTCGCCGTACTTGCGCAAAATATCCGTCAGTTGCTCCGCAGAATAACCGTTGACTACATCGTACGCGCTGAACTTTTGATCTCTGTCCATGCGCATATCGAGCGCGCCGTCGCGGCTGTACGCAAATCCGCGTTCGGCGCAGTCCAGTTGATGCGACGATACGCCGAGATCGAGTACGGCGCCGGCAATCCTGCAGATACCTGCCGAGGCAAGCAACTTTACGGCATTCTCGTATTGTCCTTTAATGTACATTATGTCGCCCGTAATATGGGCTTTGCAATATTCTATGGCATCGGAATCTCGATCTATAGCGACCACTTTTCCGCCTGCTTCAAGTATAGCTCGGGTGTGTCCGCCGCCGCCAAGCGTAGCGTCCAAATACAGATCTCCGCGCTTTACTCCGAGAGCGTTTACCACCTCGCCGCGCATGATAGGTATGTGGTACATTATATCTTGCGCGAAGCAGTAAACTGCGCTACTATCTTGTTGAAATCGACCGATTTTTTATGCGCTTTGTATACTTCCTCGTCCCATATCTCGACACGGTCGTAAGCGCCGATCGTTATAAGATTTTTTCCGAGTTCACACTCTTCGATAAACGACTGATTGAGCGACACTCTGCCCTGCTTGTCCTCGACCAATTCTTGTGTCGATGAAAATATCGCGCGTTTTATGTCGTTCATATCCATATCCAACAGATCGGCATTCTTGAACCTTTCCGTGACAAGCCTGTCGAAATCAGCGCGAGGATATACAAACAGACACTTTTCGAAGCTGCAAAATATCATCGGATTGTCTCCGAGCAGCTTGCGAAAAGCAGGCGGCATTCTCAACCGCCCCTTATCGTCCATTTGATGATGGTACTGCCCGTTGAACATCGTTACTCGTCCTTTGCGCCCTCGGCGCCGATACTTAAAAGTATTTTAACACACGCGAGTAACCACTGTCAACCCCTTTTGACCCAAAAGTATATATTTTTTACGATATTTTTACTTTAATTCGACCGATTGCGATATAATGCACTATCGAAACATATCGCATATACGAAAAACCGCTCGAAAAACGCAGAATACCGACGAAAGCAAAAAATCATACCAAAACAAAAAAGCCCCGACGGACGTACGGAGCACATAATACGATACCGACTAATCTATAAGTACGGCGCGGTTCGAGATCTGATCGCACGACGTAAGATAGTATTTGATACCGTTTCTTACGATAATCTTTTTAGAATAACAGTTTTTGCCGTGGAGGTGTCCGTAAACCACAGCGTCCACGCCGAAGCGTTCCATCATCTGCGATACGGGCGTATCTTCCAGTCTTGCGTTAAACGGCGGATAATGGATCATAAAAATCAACTTATCTCCGTCCGTGCGGAGTTTCTCCGCGGCTTTCAGCGACATCTCTATGCGTAAAAGTTCACGGGCGTACAGTCTGTTCCCGTCCTCGGTCCTGTCGTCCGCACTCCAACCGCGACTGCCGCAGATAATGGTTCCGCCTATTTTTACGCAATCGTTTTGTACGGCAAAAACATTTTCCGGCAATGCGGCACGCACCGCGGAAATGCTTTTCCACCAATAATCGTGGTTACCGCGAATGATGACCTTTTTCCCGGGAAACCTGCCTATGTATTCGAGGTCGGGCACGGCGGCATCGAGCGTCATCGCCCAACTGAGATCGCCGGCAAGCAGTACTATATCGTCGGCGGAGGCATCGGCAAGCGAATTTTCTATTTCAATGAGATAATTGTCCCACACCGCACCGAAAATATCCATGGGCTTGGGATTGTTTATCGAAAGATGCAAATCCGAGATCGCGTATATCTTCATACACGATCATTTTACCACTGTGTGTCGATAAAGTCAATCACACAGCCGTCATATGACGGATCCGACTATTTTTATCGGTTGTCGACCGGCTCGGGGAAAATATTGCCCGTAAGTCCGCGGCATACGCAGCCGGTGCACGGCGGATATTTGCAATAACCGTACGTAGGCACAAGGATATCCACGGGAGCCGTCACTTTTATTATCTGCAGCATACAGCCCGTAACGCTGACTGCATTGGGACCTATTATTGCGCCGCTCGCAACCGACATATACGACCGTATCTCTATACTGTACGGAACGAGCGAATTGCCGTCCGGCAAACGCAGCAGCAACTCTCTGCTTTCGCGGTAAAATGCATGCACCGTAGTGAGCTGTCCGTTGGAAGAGTATGTTACCGCAAACCGCGTTACTATATCGCCGGCGACACGGCAACAGCAGTCCGATCCGGGAGAAACAGTGTAATCGACGAGTTCGCTATCCAGCACTCTAGCCGCTATGAAGACCGCGCCCTGCGGTATCTGCTGTTCCGTCGTCAGTGCCAGCGACACGTTTTCGTCGGTAAATGCGCAACCGTCGAACACCCGTTTGGTCTCTATGACCATACGGCAACACAATCCGTCTCTGAAATCTCCGTCGCAACCAGCTTTGACCGCCATAACGCCTCCGACCGCACATTAATATAAATATATATATGCCTGTTCGTGATAATTAGTGCATCAAAAAAGAACGCGATGTATTTCACCGCGTTCGTAAAACATCGATATGCATAACTGCGTTAATCTGTTTCGAGTATGCTCTGCAGTCTGTCGAGCAGTTTTTCCTTCCCGTATCCGTTGCGGCCGCTGGTAACTATAAGATTGCCGCTTGCAAGACCGAGCGCTGCGGCGATCTTTATCGCCGCTTTACCTATCTGTGCACGGCTCAATTTATCCGCCTTAGTGAGCACGGCGGTAAACGGAAGTTCCAGATCGCGCAAATAGTTTATAAGCACTTTGTCGAGATCGGACGGATCTCTGCGAATATCCATCAGACACAGGACCTGCGCGATATGTACGCCCGATCTGAAATACGCATCCGTACGCGTGTTCCACTCGTCCGCACTGCTCTTACAGGCTTTGCTGTATCCGTATCCCGGAAGATCTACCAAATAAAATCCGGTAGGTTCCGCGGTGACTTTGAAAATATTGATAAGCCGCGTTCGTCCTGGCGTCTGCGAAGTTTTACATAACGACGCGCCCATAAGCGAATTCAAAAGCGTTGATTTTCCGCAATTCGATCTTCCGGCAACGCAGATTTGCGGCACGTATTCTACGGCAGCCGCAGGATCGGCGCAACTTTTGACGAACACTGCGTTCTTGACTCTCATACAAGCACCGCGGAAAATACCTGATCGATATTATCGACGGGTATTATCTTGACTTTCTGCTTGACTTCGTCCGGAATATCCGCCAGATTCTTTTCGTTCTCGCGCGGAATTATCAAACGCTTGCATCCGGCACGGAACGCCGCGAGCGATTTCTCCTTTAATCCGCCTATAGCCAGCACCTTGCCGCGCAATGTTACCTCGCCTGTCATAGCGATATCGTGCGCCACTTTACGCTTGGAAAACGCAGACATAAGCGCCGTCGCTATCGTTATACCGGCGCTCGGTCCGTCCTTGGGAGTCGCGCCCTCGGGAAAATGCAGATGCACGTCGTTTTCGTTGAACGCATTTTCGGGCACACCGTATTCGGACGCGCGCGACCTAACCAGCGAAAGCGCAGCCTGACAAGACTCTTTCATTACGTCGCCAAGACTGCCGGTAAGCTTTAGCTCGCCCTTGCCTCCCGAAATAATGGCAGCTTCTATGGTAAGAGTAACGCCGCCGACACTCGTCCATGCAAGCCCCGTCGCCACTCCGACTTCGTCCTGTTCGATACCGGACTCGTCCTTGTATTTTGCGGGCCCCAAAAATTCGGCTACGTCTTTTTTGGTGACCTTCACCGACAAAGGCGGCTCCTTGGATTCAACCACCTTAAGCGCTATCTTGCGCATACAAGTGGCGATCTCCCTTTCGAGATTACGTACGCCGCTCTCGCGCGTGTACGCCGAAATTATATGCGAAATAACAGAGTCGGACATCTCTATCTTTATATCCGAAAGTCCGTTGGCATCGGTCTCCTTAGGTTTGAGATACCGCTTTGCGATCTGCAGTTTCTCTTCGTACGTGTATCCCGAAAGCTCGATGACCTCCAGTCTGTCCAAAAGCGCCGGAGGCAGAGGGTCGAGCGAATTTGCAGTCGTCACGAACATAACGTTACTGAGATCGAACGGAACATCCAGATAATTGTCTTTAAAGTTGTAATTTTGATTGGGGTCCAGAACTTCGAGCAACGCGGATGCCGGATCGCCGTGTATGTCCGCCGTCATTTTATCTATCTCATCCAGCAGAAAAACGGGGTTGTTTACACCGGCGCTTTTTATGCCGCTTATTATGCGTCCCGGCATTGCGGCTACATAAGTCCTGCGGTGTCCGCGTATCTCCGCTTCGTCGTGTATGCCGCCGAGCGACATAGTAACAAGTTCGCGGTTTGCGGCGCGCGCTATCGACCGCACGATAGAGGTCTTACCTACGCCGGGAGGTCCGACAAAACACAGTACCGGCGCTTTAAGATTATGCGTCAGCTTGTATACCGCAAGATATTCGAGAATGCGAGTCTTGACCTTTTCCAATCCGTAATGATCTTCGGCAAGTACTTTACGCGCATGATCGAGCGAAAGTTCCGTTTCCGTCGCAACGTTCCACGGCATCGCCAACAAAAGATCTATAAACGATCGTGAAACACTGGCTTCGGGCGTAGTGGGATTCATTTTTTCAAGACGTGATATTTCCTTTTCGGCTTTCTCGAACGCGGCTTTCGGCATGGAATCTTTAAGTTCCGCAAGTTTTTCGCGCAGTTCGTCTATCTCGTCCGCATCTTCGCCGAGTTCTTCTTTAAGCA
>CAJUBY010000043.1 GCA_910585055.1 uncultured Christensenella sp.
AGTAAGATATGTCAGGTCTGATTTTTGATAATTACGTACGGTTATTCTTGAAGAAACAAGTGGTTTCTCTATTAGCATTTTAAAAGTTCTCCGCTAAATTCGTGTTCATCGTACAATCATTATATCACTGAAAATGGAAGAACGCAACCGATTGAATTTTGCGAGAAATATAAAACATATCTATATCTTACTAGGCTACGAGTAGCCAAGTTCGTCCACGAAAAAAAGTACAGAAAAGGCACACTTAACGTTATGCCTAAATTTTTTATTTGCGTTTTATTAAATTTTCTATGGGAAATGCGGTAACGGTGCTGCTTGTTATTTATGGCGGAGAAGTAAAAAACTAAAACGAATTTTAATCGTATTTTTTGATTTTATATGCTTTACGGAAAATAAAGGCAGTGCCCGCAAATCCCCCTACGGGAAATATCAGACATAGCGTAGTCAATAATATATGCGTTGAATTTCTAAAAACGACGTCCGTCGGATGGTCGTGGTTTACGTAAATAGTAATTGTTGTTCCCATATCGTCGGGCGGAACGTCAATGGAAGAAGGGGTGTCGGCGGTTTTTTTATACTTTTTTCCGTCGAATTCGTATTCTACAATAGCGTAATAAGCAGTTAGTTTAAAGTTCTTCGAGTCCCTTTCATAAATAATTCTGTGATCAACAACCGCCGATTCAATTGCCATATACCGACTTGCTTGAATTTGCCTTACAAGCAAATAGCATCCGGTGCCGAAAAATACAGAAATATAATCGAGAGAAAAATGCCGACAAGTAGCCAAGTTTTGTAATCGTTTTGAACGGGTCTGAATAATAATCGGACATTTAATGTTAACTCCGAATTTTATAAGAAAATTATATCACAAAAAGACTTTTTTTCAAGTTTATAACTATATCACAAAAAGATTTAGGCGCTATTACCGGTGCGCCGATTATGCAAGCGCGCCGCTGACGCTCGTCGTCAAGCATCATCTACCGACCGTCAATGCAACTGTTTTATATGCTGCGTGGTTTGCTTAAAAGGGACAAAATAAAAACCTGAAATCAAACCATTTTTCAGTACGATTCGTTTCAGGTTTCACTTATTTATCTTATTAACATCTGATTACATTTGCGAAATGATAATAAATATGCTATAATGATATTGTTCGTCCCGTAGAACAATGCAAGGGGTGTTTGAATGGAACAAAAATATCTTACAGCAAGTCAAATGGCGAGAGTTTGGAAAGTATCGCATCGCAGAGTGCAGTACTTATGCGCAAATAACCGTATTGACGGGGTTTTCAAAATCGGCGAGACTTGGGCGATACCGCAAGACGCAGAAAAACCGAATGATGCACGGATGAAAAAAGGAGAAACCGAAGATGTATAATGTATTGGATTTATTCTGCGGATGCGGCGGTTTGTCTTACGGTTTTGAGTCCGCAGGATATAACATTGTTTTAGGAATAGACAACGACTGTAAAGCACTTGAATCTTTTGAGTTAAACCATAAGGGCGCAAAATCAATATGCGGAGATATTACAGCAATACATTCAGCGGATATTGACGCAGTAACGGGCGGCAAAAAAATAGACGTTATTATAGGAGGTCCGCCCTGTCAGGGAATGTCCTTATCAGGACCTCGTAAATTTGATGACCCGAGAAATAAACTTTATTTATCATACATACGTTTGGTTGAAGAAATAAAGCCGAAAGCATTTGTTATCGAAAATGTACCCGGTCTTGTATCTCTGTTCGGTGGGCAAATCAAAGACAGTATTATTAAAAGGCTGTCAGAATTAGGCTATACCGTCTGTTATAAGATTTTATGTGCAGCCGATTATGGTGTTCCGCAAAGCCGACGCAGAGTTATATTTGTCGGATTGCAGAATAATGTTTTTGAATATCCTTCGCCTTTGAAAGAACAGGTAACGTGCGAAATGGCATTAAGCGATCTTCCGCCTTTGGAAAATGAGCACGGACAGGAAGAACAGAATTATATGATACCTGCGGAGAATGACTATCAGTGTCTTATGCGGATGCGTTCCGAAAAAGTAAAAAACCATATCGCCGCCGCGCATTCAAAAAAAGTTCAGGATATAATTGCGTTAGTTCCCGACGGTGGAAATTGCAAAGATTTACCCGAACCGTATAGAAACAGTCGGAATTTTCACGTTGCTTGGACGAGATTTAACAGCAAAAAGCCTGCACCAACCATAGATACAGGACACAGACACCATTTTCACTATAAATTTAACCGTGTTCCTACTGTCCGTGAGTGCGCAAGAATACAATCATTTCCCGATGATTTTGTATTTTTGGGTAATAAAACACAGCAGTTCCGGCAGGTTGGCAATGCCGTTCCGCCTTTAATGGCACAGGCAATAGCAGAAAAGTTGAAAGAATTTATTGCGGAGGATAAGAATGTATAAAGTACCGGAAGAATATTATTTCAGAATACATCACGTCAGACCACGTTTCAAAGGCGATATTGAAAATGTATTGCTTTTTGTTGCAACAGAAATTTCAAAAATACCCAAGCAGCCTGAAAAAGACTTTGCCGACAAAGTGAATAATGCAATCCGCCGTTATCCCGGCAATGCAATAAGAGAAATCAAAACCATAAATAATTGGCGTACAGAGATATCGTCCCTTTTCGGTTATTATATTGTTGATAACGGAATTACAAAACCAGGACAGAGAGCGTTGGATTTGGCGGAAAAAGAAGACTTGGTTGAAGCCTTTAAGATTTTCCTTTACTCGTTTCAATATCCCGGCGCACATATTAAAAGCCACGAAATATTGAAACAAATAGAAAATGGCGTACATTTTAAGCCTGCGCAATATATCTTAAAAGTTATGCAAGCCGCAGAAAAAGACACCGACGGACGCATAGGACTTTCAAAAGGCGAAATATGTCATTGTATATTCAACGATCTGCGCTGTACTGCCGGTCTTGAAACCCCCGAAGAAACGTGGAAACGCATAAAACATAACAGAGAACTGAATACGGATTATGATATGACAGGCGATGTTATCAGATATGCGGGTGATATTGTGGATTATATGGAAATCGCAAATCTGCTTGTCTCCCACGACAGCCGAATGTATTATATGAATACTTTGGAAAATGAGGCAATTCTGAAATTTGTAAATTCTGCCGAATGGTTTTCAGGGTATGACACTATGATACAAAATAAATCAGGTACACTTGAAGCCATCAATAACTGTTATATAGATTGGTACAACTATGTTAACAGAGATATTAACACAACCGATTTTGAAACGGACATTTTAGCGTTCATAGCGGCAGATACGGACGAATACAGACAACTGCAAAGAAACCGTGATGAAGTGTACGGTCTGCTTTTGGATGCAGATGAAATACGTACAAAAGATATCGGTGATATCGGCGAAAGTTTAGTACATTCTCACGAATGTCAGAGAATAAAAATCGGCGGCAGAGCAGATTTGATACATCTGATTAAACGCATACCTACGCAGTTTGCTGTCGGTTATGATATTCAGTCGGTTGAACTTGACGCAAGAAAACGGTATATTGAAGTTAAAACTACTATAAGTTCAAAGCCTTTGCACTTTAATAAAATACATCTAACTCCGAACGAATGGAATACCGCAGGGACTATGAAAGACAGATATTTTGTTTACCGTTTAATGATAAGCAAGGTTGAGAAAAAACTGTTTGTGCTGCAAGATCCGGTCGGTTTATATAAGAAAGATATTTTAAATATGATACCGAAAGACGGTGCAGAAATAACATTCGATACCAAAACGGCAGGTATTTTTGAGGAGTTATTAACATGGGCAAATTAAAAGTTGCATCTTTATTCTGCGGCTGCGGCGGCACGGATGTCGGACTTCTCGGCGAATTTGAGTTTTTAGGAAAAGAATACGCAGATAATAATACCGAAATAGTTTATGCCAACGATATCGACCCGAACGCCTGCGCTATCTTTGAAAAGAACTTCGGCATAAAACCCGACAATAGAGATATCAGAGAAGTAAAATCAGAAGAACTGCCGGCATTTGATATACTGACAGGCGGTTTTCCTTGTCAGTCCTTTTCTATTGTTGCTCAAAATCCTAAAAGGCTTGGGGTAAAAGATGACAGGGGCAAACTCTTTTTTGAGATGTGTAGATTTTTGAGAGAAAAACAGCCCAAATGTTTTATAGCAGAAAATGTAAAAGGTATACTGTCCGCAAACGATAAAAGTGCGTTTCCGTTAATTATACAGGAGTTTGAAGAAAGCGGATATAACGTATCTTATAAATTGCTTAATGCAGTTGATTTTGGAGTTCCGCAAAAACGTGAAAGAGTATTCATTGTAGGAATAAGAAAAGATATCGGAAAATCTTTTGATTTTACAACTGTCAGCAAGCAGAATGTCCCTACTCCGCTGTCAGCCGTGCTTGAAGCATCTGTTGATGATAAATATTATTTCAGTCAGAAAGCCGTTGACGGTATGATGAGAAAACGCTCTGTAATGAATAAAGGGCGTGCGCAGGATATATCGCAGCCCTGCAATACGGTTGGTGCTCATCTCGCCAAAGTTTCGTTAAACAGTACAGACCCTGTTTTGCAAGTCGGCGATAGGTTCAGAAGGTTTACTCCGAGAGAAGTTGCAAGAATACAGTCCTTTCCTGAAACCTTTGAATTAGTCGGGACAGAAAGCGCACAATACAGAGCATTAGGCAATGCTATTGCCCCTGTAATGTTTTGGTATGTTGCGGATGCAGTTATTGAATATTTAGAAATGCTGACAAATGGATAATCATACTCCTGAACAAAGACATTTCAATATGTCCCGAATAGCAAATAAAAATACAAAGCCCGAAGAAAAAAATACTTGTTTTCGCAAGGGTTTCGCTATCGTAAAAATGACAAACGATATACGGGACATCCCGATGTTGTTCTTCCGAAATATAGGACTATAATATTCGTAAACGGGTGTTTTTGGCATATGCACGATTACAAAGAGTTTACGTAATAGTTGTGTAGAAGTGCTATCTAAAAGATGCTTTTTATCTCGAAGAACTGAAATCGAAGATTGGTTATTCGCACGCCAAAACACTTATATAAAAGGAAAAGTACGAACTCACTTTGGCGTGTGTTCGTACAATTCCCTTGTGGCGGAGGCAGAGGGATTCGAACCCCCGCGCCCTTTCGGACAAACGGTTTTCAAGACCGCCCCGTTATGACCGCTTCGGTATGCCTCCGTATGGTTTGGGTATGATACCGCAAAAAAGTATTTTGCGGTAATTTTTGCAGTCGATACGTTTTGGTATCGAACTGCGACGGACATGAGATCCGACAAATTAATTATATAGTTTCGGCGCTGAAAAGTAAAGCGTTTTTGCTTGGATTAAGACCGGTGGATTAAGAATTGACAAATTTGCCTCGCTGTGGTATAATCAAACATATGTGAGGAAGAAATGTCGGAAGAGAAAAAAGCCGCGGCGGCGCGATATCACAGAAAAACGTTGTTGGAGACTGCAGACAGACTGCTTGTACAGTACGGTTACGACGGAATGAATATGAACATGCTTTCCAAAGAGGCAGGGTATTCCAAAGCCACGGTATACGTATATTTCGAGAGCAAAGACGAGATAGTACGGTCTTTGTGCATAGAACGTTTGGAACTTCTGCGTCGGGAATTTTCAGTGATAGTAAAGAACGATGCGGATCCGGACGAAAAACTTTCGGCGGTAAAATACGCGCTTGACGAATTCGCCGCCGAAGACGGGGTTTATTTCGACTTTATATGCGCGTCTAAATACGTACCGCCGTTATCCGACGCGTCCGAAAGCGAAAAACGGCTGTCCGCGCTTATCGACGGTATAGTTTCCGACCTTTCGGCGCTTTTACCGGAATACGAACTCAAGCGGAAATGGTATACATATTACGGCAGGTATAAAACAGCCGAAATGTTCGGCGGCGCCGACGGCGGCAAAGGAGCTTGATCATGGAAATATCCGCAACCGAAACGAACGGTGCGGCGGTCGGTACCGCGGAAAACAATCGGCATCTTATCGAGTTCAAAAACGTCAGCAAGATATACAAGCTCGGCGAGATAGAGATACCTGCTCTTGCCGGCGTGGATTTTACGATAGATGCCGGCGAATTTGTTGTGGTGCTTGGAGCGTCGGGCGCAGGCAAGTCGACTGTCTTGAACATTCTCGGCGGAATGGACTGCGCTTCGGGCGGTGAAGTAACGGTAGACGGCGAAGACATAACAAAATACAATCAAAAACGACTTACGCTTTTCCGACGCGAAAAGGTGGGGTTTGTTTTTCAGTTCTACAATCTTATATCCAATCTCAACGCGCTGGAAAACGTCGAGTTTGCGGCGTCGGTCACGTCCGGGCATCTCGATCCGGTGGAAACGCTGGAAAAAGTGGGACTGTCCGATCGGGCGAGTAATTTCCCGAGCCAACTTTCGGGCGGCGAACAGCAGCGCGTGGCGATCGCCCGTGCCGTTGCGAAAAATCCGCTGCTTTTGCTGTGCGACGAACCTACCGGAGCACTCGATTACAAAACCGGCAAAATGGTGCTCAAGCTTTTGCAAGACGTCAACGAGAAATACAAAAAGACAGTGGTGCTGATAACGCATAACAGCGCCATAGCGCCTATGGCGGACAAAGTCATACATATGCGTAGCGGTAAAGTGGAAAATATCGAAATAAACAAATCGCGCATACCGATAGAGCAGATAGAGTGGTGATATTGCCGAATTTTGCCGACGTCGGCTGTAAAAAGGAGAAATATCATAAAATACATCATGCTTAAAACGTTTCGCGATATCCGCGAGACAATAGGCAGTTTTATCTCGATAGTCGCTGTTATCATTATAGGGTGTTTTTTCTTTTCGGGAATAACCGCCGGGTCGAACGCAGTCACGAATCAGGTCGAAGATTATTACTCTTCGCAAAATTACGCGTCATCGCGCGCCGAGTTTATGTATGTCAATTCGCCGACGGTGGACAAAATAGCGGCGGCGAAAGGGGTAAAGCGTGCGGCGGGATATAACACGTTTGATACTCAGACTAAAATCAACGGTATCCGACGCGACGTTACGGTCACCACGCTGACAGACGGAATAGATACGCCGTACATCGTGTCGGGACGTCTGCCCGAAAGCGGCGCAAAAGAGATAGTTATAGATAAAGTCGCTGCGGATGCGCGTAATATCCGAGTGGGAGACAGGATAGAGTTCGATATCGCCGCGGTGAATAACATAACGCTTGTAATGAGCGTTCAGGGTTCCGGCGGTCAGACGCCGCAGTATACAACGCACACTCGGGCGATCGGATACGGCTTTACGGTGTGCGGAATATATCATTCGCCCGACATTATTTATAAGGTGAATTTACGCAACACATCGGCACTGCCAGACGAATTCATAACGGCGTACGTAAACGAAGACGAGATAGATCTGTTTACCGCCGATGCGACGGTCGTTTTACCCGACGAATCGGTAATGCCGATATCGGTAATAGCTTCGTCGGTCAAGGTGTATAACGGTATAAAGATCATCGACGACGGGTCGGTCGATCGCAATGCGCTTTTCGGCAGGTTCAATCTTACGAGTGCGCAGGACGTTGAAAACATGTTTAAAAACCCCAACGAAGCGGCAGGGCTGTTTATGTATGCTTTGGATCGGGAGAATTTCCCGTCGGTAACGGCATTCGACAGCATAAACGATACGATAGCCGCGCTCGCCGCGGTCCTGCCGTTTATGTTTTTTGCGGTGGCGGCGGCGATAACAGTTATTTCGCTTTCCAAAACAGTCGATAACCAACGTATGCAGATAGGCGTTATCCAGGCTATCGGAGTAAGCAAGGGCAGCGTTTATTTTTCGTATATATTTTACGCGCTGTTCGCCTGTATAATTGGCGGAACAGTCGGCGGAGTGGCAGGGATAGTTGCCATACCTTATCTTATAAATATTTTATATGCGCGTCAGTTCTGTATGCCTATGACGCCGCAGCACGTCAGCGTACTGTTTTTGGTGCTCGGTGTGATAGTCGCCGCTGCGCTTGCGTGTTTAGCCGCATTTATTTCCTGTCACCGCACGCTGAAGGTACGGCCGGCACAGGCTATGCGGCCTAAATCGCCCAAAAAGACGAAACGTATCTTGGCGGAACGTTGGACTTGGATGTGGAAACGGCTCGGGTTCGGTGCCAAGATGAACATGCGCAATATGTTTTTGCATAAGGTTCGAATGTTAATGTCGTCGGTCGGTATAATTGGGTGTTTGGCGCTGCTTATCGGACTGGTGGGATTAAAAGACAATATGGATTTTTCGTTCGCGCGATACGATGCGTCGGTAGGTTACGATCTGACCGTAGTTATCGAAGCCCCGGTCGATCTCGAAAAATTCGATTTCGATGCGATCTCCGACCGTAACGGATCGGAATATATAGATTCGCTGACGTTCGTTCCGGATTTTTCGGGCAGATTTACATATAAAGGAAAATCGGCGGACATGACGGTCATGGCGCTGCCCACCGCCGCCGACGCGATTAAATACAAGTATGCGGACGCAAATGCCGTAAGGATGTTTTCCGATCTCGACGGCGATAAACGTTTGAAGTTGAAAGACGATACTTTTGCCGTGCCGACAGCGCTTGCGGATAAGCTCGGCGTAAAAGCCGGCGACACCGTGACGGTAAGCGGATACTCGCTTGATAATCGCGCTATAGAGTTTGACGTTAAAATAACCGATGTGATATACGAATATTTCGAACAGAAAGTATATTGCGGATACGCGTTTTTTGCGGACAACGGCGTGGGATTGTGTGCCGATACCGCATACGCAAAAGTAAAAAACGGTACGTCGCTCGGTACTGCGATCAAAACGCTGACGAGTTATGAAGAAGTGCGCGACGTTCGGTCTTTTTCGGAAACATTCGGTGCGCTTAAAGAAAAAATGTCGATGCTCGATTATGCCGTTATACTGTTTGTGATAGGCGCGGCAGTGCTTGCGGTAGCAGTGATCTACAACATTACCGCTACCAACTTGAAAGAACGTACGCGCGAGATAGCTACGCTTACGGTGCTCGGCTACATGCAAAGAGAAACGGCGGCAATGATACTCGTCGAAAATCTAGTGATAACCGCCGTCGGCTGTCTGCTCGGGCTGCCGCTCGGATACGGATTGATGTATTGGCTGGTGGACCTTACATCGTCTTTCAATGTCTTTATATCCGGCTTTTTAAGCTGGTATGTGGCGATAGGGTGTATGGCGTTGACTTTTGTGTTTACTCTGATATCTACATTGATGTTCAACCGAAAAATAAAAAATATATCTATGGTCGAAGCACTCAAAAGCGTGGAATAGCAAAATTCGAGTTTGTAAAATAAAAACCCCCGATTTTACATCGAGGGTTTTTATCGTTGGTGTCGGCAGATTATTCGCCGATAACAAAGTGGCTGTTCGCGTGGCGCGTGGGAGGCATTCTGTTGCCTTTCTTAACGCGTACGGAGCCGACAACTTTGCCGCTGGACGAAACTATATTGTATTCGCCGGTCTTGGGCGCGATCTTGCCCGATGTCAACTTCTCCATGGTGCTTTTTTCCTCCTTACTACTTATTTTGTCGAAATTCCGCGAAATTATGCGCGGGTATCTGTCTGCAATACCCATAAAGAAGTCGATTATATTTATTATATGATCTACTTGATCATGCGACGATCCGAAATAAAACAACTCGAACGCTGTTTGGTCAAAGTCATATATAACCGTATTTTTTACGTTTAAGGATAATAAAAGTCAGCGAGACGGCAAGCGATAAAAGTTCCGCGACGGCGGTAGCGCCCCATATCCCGTTGATACCGAAGATCAAAGGCATTACAAACACTGCGGCTATCTGGAACAAAAGCGTACGCGACGCGGATATGGTTGCCGAAACAATACCGTTATTGAGCGCCGTGAAAAATCCGCTCGCATAGATATTGAAGCCGCTTAAGAGAAACGATACGGAATATATGCGCAGGGCTGTCGTCGTCATGCCGAGCAGTTTCGGATCGCCGCTCACGAATATCGAAGCAAGCGGTTTTGCGGTGCTTACCGATACGGCGGTCATCACGGCGGCGGACACCGCAATAAACAACAGGCTTTTTTTAAACACGCTACGCATTTCTTCGGTATTCTTCGCGCCGTAGTTGTATCCTATTATCGGTGCGGTGCCGACGGTAAAGCCGAGATAGCAGCCTATAAATATAAACGATATATACATTATCACGCCGAAGGCGACGACACCGTCTGTACCTACATATTTCAACAATTGAAAATTGTACAGCATATTGACAGTTGCGGCGGATACGCCCGACAGCAGTTCGGACGATCCGTTTACACAGACTTTGCCTATAGATCGCGGCTCGAATTTAGGTTTTGCAATATACAGACGTTTGTTCTTTTTTACAAGGAAATAGGCGAGCGGAATAAACGCTCCGACGCATTCGCCGATGACTGTTGCGGCCGCCGCGCCGATAACGCCCATATCGGCGGTATATATAAAAATGAGATCGCCGAGCGTATTGACGGCTCCCGCGCCGACGGTTATCGCAAGACCCAGTTTGGGTCTGTCCGCCACAGCAAAAAAATACTGAAAAAAGCTTTGCAGGATAAAAGGCACGAGTCCGCATATCATCACCGTGCCGTATTCCGAGCAAAGCCGTTTGACGTTTCCCGCAGCTCCCAGCGCCGATGCGATATCGGGCATGAATCCTATCATTGCCGCGGTAAAGCATACGCCGATGCCGGTTACTATTATAATAAGCCCGGTAAAATGTCTGCGCGCGGAGTCTTCGTTTTTTTCGCCGAACAGTTTCGCAATAAATGCGCAGCCGCCGCTGCCCAGCAGCAGCCCGACCGATCCTACCAGATAAAATACCGGTAAAAACAGATTGACTGCCGTAAATGCTTCGCCGCCTACGAAATTCGATACGAAAAGACCGTCGATGATACCGTACAGCGACATGAATATCACCATTATCATCGACGGTACGGCAAAACGTATGAGCTTGCCGAATGTAAACTTATCAGATATCTTTATCCGTTCCGACATTAAGATACAGTCGCCGAACATTATTTGGCATCCGCAAACGGTTTCCGTAGACAAACAAAAAGCCCGGTAAATGGTTTACCGAGCCCGCCCGACATCTTTTCAACTTTTCAATCGGGATTGAAAGTTCTCCGATGACAAAAACCGTATGAGCTTGCCGATCTTCGGCTAACGTGAAAGGTATTTTATCATGTAAAACAGTTAAAGTCAATTACTTTTACTGTCAATTGTGCAAAAATCTTCGCATTTCGTCGATGTTTTTTTGCTGTACCCACAGTAGTTTGTAACCTATGTTTTTTATATCGTTGTCGACGTCGGCATATTCCGAGAGCTTTGCCGTGCACTCGGTAACGCCTTTCGTCGTGCCGTCTATTATCATTTTTGCGACTTCGCTGTCAGGCGTTTCGTCGTTTATTTTCGCATTTATCATCATGCTCGCCATAATGCGCGGTATCTTACCGACGGGTTTCGGTTGCTTGTCGTTTTCTTCGAGTTTGCGCGTGACCTGAGCGCATACGTCGGAGTAGTCGAATATATCCTTTTCGACGGCGTTGCGTAATTCGCCGGGCCCTATATTGTTGTTTACGTGTTCGAGAGTATCTCTGCCCATTTGCGCGGCTTGGTGGAGCTGTTTTAGCAATTCGGTTTCGCGCTCGGCTTTGACCTGCTGTTCTTTGGTTTGTTCTTGTGTTTCGGTCGTGTTCATTTTTCCTTCCTTGTAAAGTGTTTTACGTAGTTTGCGCAGGTTTGCGGTCGATTATTTACGATCAAAAAAATCGTAGCAGATAACAGCCGGTAATGCACCCGGCAAGAGTTGCGACAAGCGCGACGGGAATGGCATAACGCAGTTTCCGCACGTGCGATTGCGAAAAGTATATGGTAGAAATATAGAATATGGTTTCGCTCGATCCGTATATCACAGACGCACAGCGCCCGATATAACTGTCCGGTCCGTAATCGGAATATATGCCGTCGAGCACGGCGAGCGATCCGGCGCCGGAAACGGGACGAAGCAACATCAATTCAGCAAGCTCTTTCGGCAAGCCCACCGACCGTAAAACGGGCGCGACCGCGTCGGCGAGATATGCGGACGCACCGGATGCACGGAACGCTTCCACGGCGACCATTACGGCAAGCAGATAGGGAAAAACGTTGATCGTAAGATCGACCGCGCCGCGCGCGCCGTTTATAAATCCTCCGTACGGTTCGCGGCGGCGGATAAACGAAATCAATAATACGGCGAGAAATAGGATGGGGATAATGTATGCGCTCACCGTGCAGCCCCCTTTGCCGTCTTTCCGACAGAACGGGATTTGCGGTTTCGGCGTGTTTTATTGTGTTTTGCGTGCGGCTGCGACGGCACTATATTGCCGAGCGGAGCTGCGCCCGTCAGTTCTGCGACGTGTTTTTTGCGCGGTCTGTCGAATATCTTGGCGCACAGCTTAACACCTATTATGCCTATGAGCGTGGATAAAACGGTTGCGACCAGCGATGGGAACAGAAAGTCCGCCGGGTTGGCGGAGCCGGCGGTTGCGCGCATACCGATAACGGTAGTCGGCAGGATCTGCAGGCTGGTTGCGGAGATAACGGTAAGCATTATCATATCCGTTGTGGCGCGCGGATTTCCTTTGTCCATGCGGTTGATCGCCGTTATTGCCATTGGCGTGGCGGCGTTTCCCAGCCCCAAAAGATTTGCCGAAACGTTCATCGTTATGTATTTGCGTGTTTCGACGTCGCATGACGGGAACAGCCGCGATATCACGGGACGCAGCAGACGTTCCAGACCGCGCGATAATCCCAACCGTTCTATCAAAGAAAAAAATCCCAGCCAAAACGCGTAGAGCGCCAAAAGATTTAGAGAAAGTTCGACTGCGCCGTGCGCACCGCTTATCATCGAGTTTACGGCCGCCGCGGGATCGGTAAAGATCATCAGCCCGAGCGACGCGCTCAACATTATCAACCAAATTAGTGCCATGTTTTATTGTATGAAACATTGACATTTTAAAGACTATGTAATATAATTATGCAAATCTGCCGTTGCGCGTAGTTCGCCGCGTCTGTCGGAGAAAACAATGAATTATTTATTGTATTTGTCGGCACCGCTATTTGCGGTCGCCGTGCTCGCATTCTATTACTTCTATATTTGTCGTGCCGTAAAAACATCGGAGCTTTTAAACATAGAGACCCGTAATGTCAAAGCCGCAATACTGTTGTTTTCGGCGTGTTTTGCAGTACTTTGTTCGTCGGTATTCGGTCTCGGTGCTATATTCTCGCTACACCTGATGATTGTAGCGGCGATCTTACGGGTCGTGAATTTCACGGTCAAAACGATCGCCGGATCAAGATATAAATACGGTATGAAGCTGTGGAAAAAACTTTACGGGAGCGGAGCGTTACAGATAGCGATTTCGGCGGCAGTTATATTGTACGGCTGTATCAACATGTATAATGTGGTACGTACCGATGTCACGGTATATACCGATAAAAATATCCGCAGCCGTGGATATACCGTGGCGCTCATAGCGGACGTGCATTACGGGGTTTCGTTAGACGCCGATCGATTACGGGGTATTTGCGAAGAAATAAACAAATTAAATACGGATATAACGGTACTGTGCGGAGATATAGTCGACGAGAATACTACCGAATCGGACATGCACGAAGTGTTTGAGATCCTAGGCGGGATCAAAAGTACATTCGGTGTATTTTACGTTTACGGCAATCATGACCGTCAACCTTATACGGAAGATAAAACGTTCACCGAATCCGAACTGTATGCGGCTGTTACCGAAAACGGTATAAGAATATTGCGCGACGAAACGTACCGCATAAACGGCGAGTTGACCGTGGTCGGCAGGGAAGACATGTCGAACCAAAGTAAATACGGCAGAAAACCGATATCGGAACTTTTGGCGACGGTGGATAAAACCGATTTTATTCTGACTTTGGATCATCAGCCGCGCGAGTTTAAAGAAAACGGTTCTGCCGGAACGGACCTGTTACTTTCGGGTCATACTCACGGCGGTCAGATTTGGCCGGCTAATTATGTCTTCGATTGGTTTGGGTTTAACGATGCAGTGTACGGCTACACCAAGATAAACGCCACGACGGGCGCGTTTGTTACTTCGGGATTGGCCGGATGGGGCTTCCCCGTAAAAACAAGCGCGCCGGCAGAGTACGCCGTAATTCGGATACAGCCGGCAAAGTGAACGGTCATGGTATGTGCGGAAGGGTAGATAACGGTCGGCAATTATTGGATTTACGGATTTTTACCGTACACCCAGTATATAAAAAGTGCCGGCTGCCTATTAAAATATCTGTCAATACGCTTGACAAAAAATTCGGAACATGTTAAACTTATTTTCGGTCGTGGCCCCATGGTCAAGCGGTTAAGACATCACCCTTTCACGGTGAAATCATGGGTTCGAGTCCCGTTGGGGTCACCAAGAGCGAATAAATCCGAACACTCCCGTTCGGGTTTATTTTTTATGCAAACTAAACCGCTTGCTATGCAAGAGGTTTCCATACGACATGGGAATGCAACTATCATTTAGTATTTGTGCCCAAATTCATACGTTAAGCGATGTACGGGGAGTAAAAAGCCGATATAGGAAAGATATTAAGAGTTCTACACGCATAGAAAGAAGAGGAAATTAGAAGCGCATGTGTGCGAAGACCATATGCAATATGCGGTAAAAGACTTATGTATAAAAAACTTTCGCAACCCGAAATGACAGAAAAACAGACATACAAAATGAACGAAACATCGGAATATTCCAAGATCTCT
>CAJUBY010000044.1 GCA_910585055.1 uncultured Christensenella sp.
CGAACTCCATAATGTCGTGGACGTAATTGACTACACTGTTTGTCTGCGACGCCGTCGAGCTGTTGAATATCCCGCTCTCTTTCCAGCGCGGCTGCACCAACTGTTTGTTGACTTTATGTGTAAACTTCTTTTCCGTACCGTCCTGCGTATCGCCGTCGGCAAAAATATAATTGTATCTGCCGAATTCGCTGTTGCGTTTAAACGTTACGGTAGCAAAGTAATCGCCGGCGATTATCGGCGCGCCGCTCTGTTTATTGGCATTTGCGGAATTGGTCGGTTTGTTTGCCGAATCGCTGTACGTCGCAACGTAATCAAACTGAGCAAAACCGCTTTCCGGCAATATTATGCCGTCGGAAGCGCTGTTAAACTTAAGTAAAACATGGTGTTCCGCGCCCGACTTACCGCCGTTATAGGATACTATATTACCGCTTTCGTCTTTGATCTCGCTGTAAACAACGGGCGACGCAACAGCCGTTACGGGCAGCGGTTCTACGGTCATCGTACCGGGGACCGCCACTATAACGTAATTGTCGTACAAAACGGCATCCGTTACGGGCTTTACCGTATACGAACTGCCGGCAACGCTCATCCACGGCGCATATATGCCGTCGCCGTTGGAGATGATGCAAGAGGTGATCTCCGCGTGATTGTAGCTCACTCCTGCAGCAGGGCCGAACGAATCGCCTTCGCCGCTTACCCAACCGTCGTAACGTATAGAGAATGTCGAGTTGGTGGAATTGGCTCTGTAAGCGGCGTCGGTACCGTAAGGCGCTCCGAATTCCGTTACGAGATTGGCGTAAGTCGCATTCGGATCGTATTTACCGACTGCGACGCGAAGTTCCGCCTTTTCTATATACCAACGCGGCAACAGCTTTATGTTGTCTTCGTTCTCGAGATCGCCCGTTATCGGGAGTTCGTCGGCATTGACGAAACTCAATTGATACATAGGATAGCCGCTTTTGACCGACGGAGCCAAAGGATATTTTCCTACGGTCTTCGCATTTATTGATATTTTCAACACGACGCCGTCCAACGGATCTTTCCATCCGCTTCCGTCCGGATGTACGAAACCTTCGTTACCGCTTATAATCTCCAGGAAATCCGAACGGTATTTTGTGAGCGCTTCCGTCACGTGAATGTTATGATTTACTGTTTCGCCCTGTCCCGTATACACACATGCCGCATTTTTATTGCCTTGTGTTCCGTCGATATATCCGCTGACTTTAACGGTCATTTGACGCGCCGCCAAAGACACGACTTTATTACCGGACGGCACTACGGTAAAGTTGTAAGCAGTGACCGTGCCGGGTATAAGAGTCATATCGTACGTTCCGCCCCAGACCGAGCTTGCCGGCGCATATTTGGTATAGAACATTTCGCGTGTGTATTCCGTCGGGATGACAAGCTGACCCATGGCCTTTTCATCGGACATCATCTGTTCGGTACGCGCTTCGTAATGTTCGGATCTGTAACTGACTTTAAGTTCCGAACATCTATCGGACGCGCCTATCTCCGATCCGTACTGCACGCTTACGCTTCCCGTAGTGGCGATAAGACGCTCGGGCAGTATCTCGAAAGTATCAAATGTATATGACTGCGCATCGCGGTCGTCGAACGAATAATTGGAAGCGGAAAAACCGTTCCCCGTTCTGTCTGCCAACGTTACCGTAATATTGTATATGCCGGAGTTTTGGATCCTTACGGAAAACACATTGTCTTTAATGTCTTTACCGCAGATAAGGAAGGCGTCCTCGTCTATGCCCAGGCCTTCCTTGCCTGCCGAAAGGCGGTTATCTTCTTTATATGTCAGATTGACGAATTCTCCGGCTACTACATCGTTGAACGCGTAAGTATAAGTATAACTTCCGCCGTTAAAGAACGGTTTTCCGTCTTCCGTAGATATACTTCCGGGAACGGACGAAGTAAGCTTTACCTGTCCTATAGTGATTCGTTTGCGTTTTATCTTGTACGAATTGTTAGCGGACTGTGCTTCGAAATTGGGGTCTTTTATTTCGTATTCCACGTAATAATCCCCGGCGTCCTTGGGCGCATCTTTGCCGTCGCCGTACAACGTATGATCTTTCGCATTGCCGACGAAATACTTGAGTTCGCCGAGCGCCGCGGCTTCCTCTTCCGTAAATACGCCTAGCGGCAACGAAGTTTCGACTTTGAAATATTTTTTGACACCGTCGTAAATATCCCAGTTGCTGCCGGTATACTGTTCACCGAACTCGGCGTCTTTGTACGGAGTCTCGTCTATCGTTATATTGAGATTGGCTTTCTCTATTATGTGAGTACCTGCGGCGTTGGCTATAGCCTGATAATCCGGATCGAGCGCACCGGCAAACGATCCTCCGACCGTAACTGTATAATTAAACAATGTTGCGTCATGCTTGGATACGTACCTAGCGCCTGCCGTAACGTATATCGCATACCTGCCGACGTTTGCCGTAGTAAGCTTGCCGCCTACGTCAGTGACAGCCGCGGAACGCATAACAAACACCAGCTGGCTTGTATTATCGCCCGTCTTTCTGCCGTCTGCGACCGTTACGGACCCGTCGCCGTCCGCAAAACCGATATCCGATCCGAGAGCAAACGTATAGTCGGTAAACTTTTCGTTTACGTCGTATGCGCCGTTTTTATAATTTATAAACTTATAATAATTCACACGGTCGTCTATTTCTATCTCGATCTCGCGCGGCGTAACGTTGAGTTCGCCCGATCCGAACACCACGTTGTAATTAACGTGTTTATATCCGCCGTAGCTTACATCGTAATCTTCTACCGGCGCACCGTTTACTGTTTTAACTTTTATACCGTAGATTCCCGCCGAACCATTTTCGTACCCGGCTTCGTAATCGGACGATATACCGAAACTCACTATATCGTCTATAGCGTCGGGTACTCCGCCGTTATTGACAAGTCCCTTGACTATATACGGATAGTCCGTTCCGACTGCACCGACCGTATCGCCTATAAGCGAACGCTCGGAAATATCTTCGCCGTATACTATCTCGGCGCTGACCGGAGCAACGGTCAGGTCTTTTTTGCCGACTTTGAAATAAAGCGCATACGTAAACGCATCGTAGTTGTCGGTCTCCGGCATATAATAATTGATCCGGTAATCTCCGGCATAGAACGAGTTTTCCGCAGCCGCTTTGTGTACGCCGTCGAACAGCGACTTTATAACGTCCAAAGCGCCTTCGCCGTTTCCTGCCGCTACTTCCATTTGCAGCAGCTGTTTCGGCATACGCGTAACGGTGACTGTCATAACGCCGGAATGATCGATGAGCTGCGGCGAATTAAGTTCATGTCTGCCGTCCGGGTCGTAACCGTAGGCGTGCGTTTCGCTGCGGTCGCCGTATATCCATGCGTTTTCGGTAACAGTCGACACAAAAGAGGGCGCGCCTTTAAACAATGTGTAATCGGCGAGCAAAAATCCGTTTTGCGCACGTGATATAACGTACTTGCCCAAAGCGCCCGAAAAATCGTAGTTATCGGATATCTCCGCTTCGATATCGTACCACTCGCCGTCTCTGTTGGCGGTATTGGTAGTTACGCCCTCGGCATGTTCGTCGAGCGCCGGATTCATGAGATTTTTTACGATCGTTTCGATGCCGTCGGGGATCGCGATCAAAGTATCGGCGAACATCGATCTTTGCTGTGTGATCGCAGTTACGTCGGTAATTTGAGGTTTCTCCGGATCGGTCTGACCGTATACCGCGCGGAAGTCTTTTATCGAAAGCGTAACGGGCAGTTTTTCAACAATAAGCGTACCCGTCACATTTACAAAATCGTAGTTTGCGCAACCGAGATCGGCGCCGTCGAATATCAACGGATATTCGCCGACGTCTTTGCCGACGTCATATGCTTTGTCGCCGTATCCGTAACCGAACGTGCCGTTTTCCAATCCGTAGAACAGACCGGCGCCGTAAAACAGCGTTCTGTCTTCTTCGATCAATCCGCCGACGGTATAAATGCTCCCTTCTTCCGCGGCACGAAGATCCGCAACGGTACCCTTATAAAGCGTGCCGCTTATATCGGTAGGATCGAGATCGCCGTATTTGATAGTTATATTGACCGATACGTTCGCTTGTTTGGGCACGATCCGTACGTGTACGCCTATATTTTCGCCCTCTGCATTTCCGAAAACTACGGTTTTGTGATTTTTTGCATTGACCCTTACGAAATAAGTTTTATTGTTGTAAGCGTCGTTTACATTGCGCACAACAGCGTCTGCGACACCGTCCGCACCGATAACGTAAGGCGTCCAAACATCCCCATCTTCCGAGAATTCCCATGTGGGTTTAACGGCGGGATTTACGGTAACAGCCGCTGCATCGAACAGATTGTGCGATTTGGCATCGTACGTACCGCTATAGCCGATCACCTTATTTATCGTGATGTCTGCGGCTGTCAATTCGTAATAGAATGTTCCGAAAGAGCTTTGATCGAACGAATAATCGGAAACGCCCGGTCTTAATCTACAGCTTACGGTATACTTGTTTGTTTCCGTCGTGATATCGCTGAACTTATCTATCTCGTTTCCGTTTGCGTCTACAGCCTTGAATTCCAAAATATCTTTTATATCGTCGCCCGATATAACGCCCGCACCGCTTCCGTTTTCGGACGTATGGACCGCCGCCGCATACAGATCGATGAGTTCCGATCCGTATACGCTCGACAACCGTCCGAATTCGACCGTTAGCCGACGCTTTACTATTTCGAACGAACCGACCGTTACATCCAGCTCGTAGTTACCGGCGCCGTCGATATCGGCGAGCATAGGCACTACGATATAAGCGTTGCCGACGGGCGAATCGGGTCTTATCGGATCGGTACCGTCCAGTATACGCGCTACAATGTATTCTTTGTCTTCGAAAAATCCGCCTGCGGTTATATCGAACCCTACGTTCGGTACGGCATCGCCGTAAACGTGAGCGTTGTCCGATGCCTGAGTATACGATCTGCCGGTAACGGATACGACCGCCGGCGTAAGCGTAAATTCGGCAGTATTGTTGACAAGCCCTTCTATAGTAAAGTTTTCGTCGTCTATATCCGTTATTTCGACTGTCTGCGCCGCAGGCTTACCGTCGGTGTAAGCAACGTTTTTGACTTTTGTTATAACAAGTTTGGGTTCGGCGATAAACGATTCCGCAGTGTTTTTGGGAAGGCGTATCACCTTTGCGGCGCGAGTCTGTTCCTGTCCGTTATAAACGGCAGAAGCGGTATCGCTCCACTCGACCGAAGCCAACAGCTTGCCTACCGTAAATTCCGCATCGCCGCCGAATTCGTTGTAGTCGCTGTCGTCGCTGCCCTCCGTATCGAAAGTGACGCTTACATGCGCTCTGTACCGACCGGCAGCCCACGGCAAGCCGTTTACAAGTTCCCCGTCGCCGAGCAGCGTTTCTCCTTTATAGAACGTTACCGTAACGACCGGATCCGCCGCTATTATAAGATCCAAAATACTTTGCGCGCCGTCGCCGTAGTTTACGGTATCCGGCTTATACGTAAGCTTTAATTTATTGTTCGGGTCTTCGCTGTTACCGACCGCAAAAAGTTTTCCGAACGTAAGTCCCGTATTGTCGAAATACCTGCGCAGATCCGCATCGTTCTGATAACCGTTATCTCCGAAGGTATATCCCTCGAACTCGAACAGAGCGCCCACCTGCTGCTTTGTTATTACGAAACTCAAATACAGATCGATACCGTTACCGTCGACCTTTCCCCAAACACCGTTCATCGGCGCCGGAGAAACAAACGACATACCCTGTTTGTCTGCGACGTTTTCCACCCATAAATAATCGTACGGATCGAACGTTCCGCCTGCGATCGCATTGCTTATGCCGTCGATCGTAAGCTTGACGTAATACACTGTTCCGCGCGTTGTTACGGTAAGTTCTCTGTCGGTCCATATCGGATCGCCGCCGTTATAGTCGTAAATACCGTAGCACACCGTATAAAATACGTCTTTCGTTCCGTCTTTTACGGGCTTATCGGCTGCAATATTCTGAGGCTTGTATAACGTCTGTTCGGAAACAAGTTTTATCGCACGCTGATCTCCGAGCGCCGGCGCGGTAAGCGTTTTACGCGCAACGGTAAACGTCTCCTCTTTATCTGCATCGGCGCCTTCGCCGAATACGGTTTGACCGCCGGCCGTCCAGCAATAATTTTTACGTGTCGATTCGTTGAGCGTGAACTTTACCGTGTATTCGCCGGCATGTATATATGACAGTACACCGGTCGCATTATCGAACAAAAGATCGCCGATGGGGATGTTTATGACGTTTGATCCGCTTACCGATGCTGTGAGTTTACTGCCGAAATTCGTGTTTGCAGTCCAATCTCCGAATTCGAGCGTTTGTACATCGCCGCTGTAGATCAATCCGGTGTAATTGGCTACGGGTGTAGCTAGAACGGCTTTTTTTACCGTAAACTCTCTTGCAAGATCATTTTCGGCAACACCGTCCAAAGTATAATTACCGCCGTCGACAAGTCGGGCCGCCGCTTTGTACACTCCTGCGTTTGCGGTCTGCGCTAATGTCAATTCTTCCGAACCGTCTTTATCGGTAAGCGTAAGCGACAGCGATACGGCGCCGTCGCAGAACGGCTTAAAGTCATCTGCGAAATCCACTGCAGGCGTATGATCTTTGCCGTCGCCGTATTCGAATCCGCCGTTGAGCAGATCACCCGTCCACTTCAGCCTAACGGTAAGTTTGCTTACCGTAAATGTATATGTAAATATCTGATCGGGCGACAATGCCGCGCCGTCGCCGGCGGTCTTCCATTCGTAGTTGGGCGCAGGCCGGACCGTGACCGTATATGCCGAGACATCGGCGCCCGTGAACTTGACGTTTTTGACCGTCTGCTTTTCTTCTCCGTCTATCTCTATGACAACACGTTTTACCGTGCCGTCGGAATTTGTATACTCGGAATAATTCGAAATAAATTCCGCAAAGTCGTAATCGCCGTTTTTAAAAGTTTTTTGTATACTGTTGCCCGATATATCGTCGTCCGCGATAAGCATCGGCGCGGCAAGCGCAGGCGAAACTATCTCGAATTTAATAGAAATCAACTTGAGATCTATTCCGTCCAAAGTGTAATTATCGCTTGCGTCGCCGCCTATCTCTACTACTTTGGCATAATAAATTTGCGCTGCGTTTACGCTGCTTACTTCCGTATTACAGGCTGCGTCGGAATAATATTTTACCGAAGTTATCTCCAGAAGCACTCTGTCCGGCTCGTGATCGGTATACGGCGCGCAAATGGGCTTGGACTGCTCGGCTGCGGTTTCGTCGTATTCGTAACTCGGATACAGCGTCGGATCATCAAACGGCAAATACATTTCACCGTCCGCTTCCTTGTACCATACAGTCTTGAACACCGCACGCGTTACGGTAAACGTTTCGGTCTTGTCGTCCGTATCGTGAACGCCGCCGATCAGCCATTCGTAATTGTTTTTATCGGTAAGCGCGAGCTTTACACTGTATTCGCCCGCTTTTATAACGTCGAATCCGCCGATATCATTATGTATTTCGGATGCTCCGAGCGAAATATCCTTACCCGAAACGCTCTCGCCCGACACCGACACTATTTCCGCGACGTTAACATCGGGATACAAATGATCGGTATACCAGCCGGTTTCGGTTTCGCCCGTAAGCGAATACTTTACGGTTTGAGTTTGTACTGTTCCGTCGTACACCGCATTCGGCGGCAAAGTTATATCAGAAACGCGTTTTTTGTATATTTTACCGTAATAGACGATATCGGTGTTTGTGCCGTCATCCCATAAATAGTTTTTGTCGAGCGTGATCGTGACGGTATAAGATCCGGCTTGAGTCAACGTAAGTTTTCCGTTGTCGGAGCCGTAATCGAACGCGTCCGCAAGATAAACGTCAGGTATATTTTCGGATTCATTGGGATCGAGACGCATCCCGCCGACTGTCACAGTAACTATTTTACCGCCGTCGGCAGGCATGGTATTATCGCTTTTATAACCCGAAAGCGTGGCGGTAATATCCTTTCCGTACTGACCCACCCAATCGGCAGACGCGCTATCCGCAGTCCAATTTCCTTGAGCGGTATCGTCGTTTACAACCGTTATTTTGGCTACGGTCGCTTGCGTAACGCTAAACGGGATCACCAGCGGAGGCAGAGTGTAATCCTTATACGCCTTTTCGTCCTCGGTCGTATACTCTACGGTGTATACGGCTGCATACCGACCTACGTTCCACACGCCGAAAGGTTTTACGGCAGTATCGATCGGATCGCCGACGGTTGCCGTGCCGTCGTATTCGTAATAAGCGATATCATCGGATACCGTCGCATAAAACCCGTCGCATAAGCCGTAGTTCAAAACCGGCTCGGGATCTTTTGTGCCGTATTTCCACCCCGTTCCGTTGATGTAAGTAAAAGACAGTTCCTTTTGCGTGATCTCAAAATCCACCGTAGTCGGCTGACCGTCGGCAAGCTTGTAATTTACCGCGTAAGCTTCGCTGACTGCGATATCGACCGAATAAACTCCGACATGTAAAAATTCGTACTTGCCGCCTACGACTGTCACGGGCGGACAGACCCCGTCCGCCGTATATGTAAGCAAAAGCACGTCGTCTGCAGTATCGGGAGAAACAAATACGTCGTTCCCCGTTATAAAATCGTCGGCAGTATATCCCTTTTGCGCATACTCCAGTGAAGTGACGGAAGAAAAAGACAGCTCTTTTTTGAGTATTTCGATCTGTACGTAAGCGCCGACGCGCGACTTGGATGCAAGATACGCTGTCGTCTCTTTCGTAACGGCATAAACATGATACTCCCCGGCGTTTATTTTGCCGGTCACACTGTTGTAAAAAGGTTCCGATTTTAAATCGTAACTCGCATAATCGTATTTATCGGGCATGTAGGTATCGTTATCGGCTTTTACGAATACCAGCTTATAAGGGACCGCAAGCTGTCCGTTTTGCAAGCCGGATCCGTCTTCCGTATTTACAAGTATATACGGTCTGCCGCCTATCGTACCGTTTACGGTAAGATCGATATCGTCACCGTATAAAATATTTCCGGCAGCCGCGGATGACACACCTATAGATAACGCACCCTTTTCGACGACTATCGTATACTCTGCATACGAACCGTCCGTGCTTACCTGTATATTGGACGAACCCGACGTAAGGGTGTATTCGTTCAACGACACATCGGCGCTATCCAGCGATACTTTTATTTTATACGTACCGCCAGCCTTGAAATTGATCCTGCCCGTAGCTTCGTCGTATACGGCTTCTTCGTCGTTGGACAAATTCCAGCTACTGCCGTATTGAGTAAAGACTTGGACCCCCATACCGAAATCGTGACCGAAATTTACGGCGCCGTACCTTAACTGTGACAGATCTTTAAATATTTTAAAACAGTTATTTTCCGAAAATACTATAGAAGATGTATCGAGCTCGGGCGCGGCGACCGGGTCTTTTTTAAGGTTTTGATCACGCGAAAAATTAGTACCGATGTTTTTGGTCTGTCCGTTGAATTTACCGTCGTTATACGCAAACCTGACCGATATCCTGGTAGTTCCGTACGAAACATATCCGTCGGGCGCTGTGTCTCCTTTTGTAATGGTCGGTTTTATAAAACCGTTATCCTTGAAATCGGACAGCGGCATGTCTACGCTCCCGACGGCTTCGCTCATATCTCCGTCGCCGAGATCCACCTCGCCGTAATAAAGCTTGACGGTCATGTTGCCGTAATCGACAGCCTTATGCATTACCTGCTCGGGCAAGTTGCCGGCTATATCGCTGCCGATACTTGTCGGGCTTTCGTATTTTATATTGTCGACCGTTATAGGCTCACTCGATATAACGCTCTTATCGCTTTTTGTCAAAGTTACCGTTATATCTTTGGAATAATACTGCCTGCCGGATTCTATAAACTGCTTAATATCGTCGGCGGTAGGCGTAAGAGTACCGGCGAATGCCGTTCCTTCCGGCATAGTCTGCGTTGTATCTCCGTTGTTATACACAAACGTGATAGCTGAAGCAAAAGCGTTGACCGACAGTCCCGTATACGGCGTCCTGTCGGCATATTGCGAATTCGCCAATATTTCGTTGAATTTATTTTTATCGACTATTATCTCTGTTATATCTACAACGGCGAAGTTGATATTGAGCGTTGCGGAACACTCATCCGAAGGATACGCGCCTATTGTAGAAAGAGTTATCTTTACTGCTCTGGAGCTTTCGTTTTCGGCTATTTCGGTCCTGTCGTCTATGCTCAAATTATAACGCGACGCAACATTCGGCGCTACGCCGTCCAACTGACCGTACGTATTGAACGCCGGCTCAATCACGCGTACGGAATTTTCGTAAACCGCGGTTATTACGAGATTGTTTTCGAATACCTTTTTGTTAGAGGAAAGTCTGGTAAAAACATCCTTTCCGTTGCGCTTATAAAACAACCCGTCGAGAGTTATATCGCCTGCGACACGCAGATCGACGCCTTTGAGCGCTGCGGCTTTGACTGTTGCGGTCACGGAACCTTCGACCGACGGATCCTGTATGCTCTTTACTGTAACGGTAGCGGACGAACCTACCGACAATGTTTCGGGGGAAAGTTCGACGGTGTACAGATCGCTGCGCAGTTCGGTATCGCCCGACATTACAGTCAGTAATTTAACTACGGAACTTGCGGTATGGTCGTCGGTAAGATCGCCGTCTAACGAAACCGTCAGACTGCCCGCAGGCGCTGCCGGCACTTCTGCTGCGATGTTGAGAGGCAGATCGGCAACGGCTTTGCCGCTTTCCACGACAAGAGCAACAGACTGGATATCTTCGTCGGCGCCCACGATAGGGTCGTTTTCCGGCATTGCGATCTGATCTTCGCCTTTAGTTACTTTTATTATGTACTCGTCGTGAGTAAGCACACGCTCTTTCGTTTCCGCGCCGACCGTATACTTACCTGTTACCGTAATGTTGTTTTTTACACCTTTCACGGTAGTGACGCCCTTATAAATATCATAGCCTTCGGCTTGCGTCACATCTAGCGATGTGTACGAATAAAACGGCGACGACGCAGGCGTTTCCGCATAAGCCGTTCCGCCGTTTACGATTGAATTACCTGATAACGCAATTACGGCAGCCGTCAATAACGCTATTATTGCCGCTATGATTACGACCGATCTCTTTGCACCCGAAACTCCGTTTGATCTGTACATTTATCTACCTCCGTCCGCTTCGCATTTATATGCTCAAAACTGTATACATTAGAGTTTTTAAGCAGAAAACGACGAAATCGCCGACATTTTAAAGCCGGTTTTTCGTCAATCATAAACACCGCTATGCCGTGCACACAGTCACAGCAAGCATATTCCCGAAGTTAAATGTGTATACTGTGTGTACAGCTACGATTATTATAATATGTATACAACTTGATGTCAATAATATAAAGGATACTATTTTATAAAATTTGACATCAAATCACAAATATCACGCTTTGATCATTTAAGAATGTTTTTATATCTTATTTGCGGTCTTTATTTTTCATTTCCAATGCCACGCGGTATATTTCGTTTTTGGCAACACGACGGTCCGCCGCTGTTTTTTTAACGGCGTCCTTCAAGTTTTCTCCGCAGTTTAAATAATACTCTATATGACGCTCTGCCGTAAGACTGTTTAATGCGTTTGTCTTGCAGCCTTCGACGACTACTGCGAACTCGCCTTTTTCCGTAATATCCATATCGTCGCCGAGAATGCCGCGCGTAACAGTTTCGTACAGTTTTGTCATTTCGCGGCAAACCGCCACTTTGCGTGCGCCCAGCCTTTCGTACAAAAACGCCAGGTCCTTCTTTATATCGTGGACGGCGCTGTAAAATACCAATGTGCCCGGCGTGTTTACATACGGGTCGATATATCTTACACGATCTATATTTTTTTCGGGCAGAAAGCCCAGAACGGTAAATGTGCGCGTATCCAATCCCGAAAGTACCAACGCATTGACAGCCGCGCAGGCGCCGCTGACTACGGTATATTCTATGCCGTTCTCTATGGCAGCCGTCGTCAATATATGCCCGGGATCGGAAACCGTAGGCATACCGGCGTCGGAAACCACCGCAACCGTTTTCCCCGATTTAAGCATGTCTATCAATCCGCTTGCCGAGCTTTTCTCGTTGAATTTATGGTAAGCGACGGTCCGCGTTGTGATCCCGTATTTATTTAGCAACACAGCGGTATGCCGCGTGTCTTCGGCGGCAATGACGTCCGCCGAGCGCAGCACGTCGAGAGCGCGCGCGGAAATTTCCTCTAGATTGCCTATCGGCGTCGCAACAAGGTACAGCATTACGCAAACTCCTTTACGTCCACTTTCATTCCCGGTCTGCCGCCGCGCACCGCACGGAGTAAAAACGTCTTCCCGTTGGCATTGACCGTCAATTCCTTAGGCATAAGTCCGTTTTCACGGCACAGACAAAGTATCTCATCCAATCGCGTCGCCGTGTGTATAACACAAAACGAACCTCCGACTTTAAGCAGCCGTTTTGCCGCGGTCACAATATCCTGCGCAATTACCGTAGTTTCGCTGTTGGCTTGCGGCGCTACGGCGCTCGGTCTGCTGTCCGCTTTGAAAAACGGCGGATTGCAAACAACAACGTCGTAATTCGACGGTTTAAATCCATTTATATCGCGCACGTCCGCATTGTAAAATGTAATGTTGTGCGATCCGTTCAAAACGCACGAACGAACGCTCATATCCCAAAGTGCTTTATCCAGTTCCGCGCCGTCCACCGTACACCCCGTCGCCGTTGCGAGCATTATTCCGATAACGCCGCTGCCCGAACAAAGATCGTATACGAGGCTGTCCGCGTCCGTATAACGCGCCGCGAATTTAGCCAAAGCCACCGCGTCCGTTCCGAACCGATATCCCGTTTCGCTTTGGATTATATAATATCCGTCGCCCAGCGGTTCCGCTTTTTCTCCCGGGCGAAGCATAACGCGATCGGAGTTTTTACCGCAGTCTACCATCGCAAAACTACTGCCGCCCTGTTTACGGTTTTTTCGGTCTGCCTGACCTCGTCCGATATCTGCATGCCGACGACTACAAGCACCTCGCTGCCGCGGCAGATCAGCGGAATTCTGCCGCGAAGTCGTTTGGGTATTTTACTGTCGATAAAATACTGTTTCAGTTTTTTGCTTTTTCCGCCGAACGGAGTAAATATATCCCCGTCCTTTCGAAACCGCAGCACCGCGCCGTCGAGCTTATCGAGATCGACCGCGCCGCCGCGTATCTCTCGCGGCGAAACATCGGACGGAAAAATATCCACCGCCAATCCGTCGATAAAGTTTGCACCCGGTTTTACCGGATATTCGGAATCGCATGCCGGTCTTTGCAGATACAGCGCGACGCCGCAGTACTCGCGCGCCGCTATTATCCCGTTGGAAAGCTCCGCCGTCGCACCTGTGCGCATATGCGCAAGTGTGACGACACGCTCTATCTGTTCGCGTGTGACGTCCGCAGTCGAAAAAAAGCCGAGCGCACGTCTTACATACCTAGCCGCAAGCGGACTGTCGAATGCCTTGCTGTTTAAAACGACCGCACCGTCCGAACTTGTCAACAACGAAGTATCGAGCGATCCGTCCAAATACTCGCATGTTACAGAACATTCGGCGGCAAGTCCGTTTATTGCCCGTTCCGCACCGCGGTATCGCTGTTCTATCAACGGCATAACACGCAGCCTTATAAAATTTCTGTCGGCGTCGTCTAAGAGATTTGTTTCGTCAGTTACATATTGTATATCGTTTTCCGCGGCGTACGCGTCGAGCTCGCACGGGTACAGCGACAGCAGCGGACGAAGTATATAGCCGCCCGTTACGCCGTCGCGCATTCCGCGAAGTCCGTCCAAGCCCGATCCGCGAAATATGTGCATAAGCACGGTTTCGGCATTGTCGGCGGCATGGTGCGCAGTCAATACGAGATCGCACGACCCGTTTTTGACAAGCTCCGAAAACGCGGCGTACCGTAATTCCCTTGCGGACTGTTCCACCGTCATGCCAGTTTTACGGCATTCAGCCTTTACGTCGACTCTGAATGCGCGAAAATCGACGCCGTGCGCCTTACAGAATCCGCGCACGAAATTTTCGTCGTCGTCGGCGTTTTTACGCAGACAATGATTTATGTGTACCGCGGTTATATTCGATCTGTCGATACAGCCGCAGTTTAGCACGGAATGCAAAAGACACATAGAGTCCCGTCCGCCGGAAACTCCGATCGCAAGTTTTTTTCCGCTGTATCCGGATAAATAACGCGCTACTGTTTTTTGAACGTCTGCCACAGAAAAATTATACACCTTACCTTTTACAATGTCAACATCGGATACCTGCATATGAATATACAATTGCGCAGCCTGTTAGAAACAAACTAAAACGCCTGCTTTACACAAGCAAGCGTTTTATTCTGTTAAATCGATTGTACGTCCTCGTCGGGATCGGCAGAGAAATCTTCCATCGACACCGCGCGCTCCACGGGATAAATGCTCCTGTACTTTTTAACGCCCGTACCGGCAGGGATAAGCTTACCGATTATAACGTTTTCCTTAAGACCGATAAGCGGATCGACCTTGCTCTTTATCGCTGCCTCGGTAAGGACGCGCGCCGTTTCCTGGAACGACGCCGCGGACAGGAAACTGTCCGTAGCGAGCGCCGCCTTTGTAATACCGAGCAAAGTATGCTTTGCGATACCCGGTCTGCCGTAGTTTTCTA
>CAJUBY010000045.1:0-9916 GCA_910585055.1 uncultured Christensenella sp.
CCGATCTGAACCATCTTGGGAGTCTGCGACACGGTTTCTTTGTCAATAGCAACGCCGCGCGGAAGTATATACATCGGGCTGTCGGTTTCCGCGGTAGGCAACTCTGCGTGCTTGGTCTTGCGCTGTTTAACGCCGTTTTCGTCCGTTTCGACCGTGAAGTTATCGAAAGCGAGCTTATTTTTGGAGCCGGTTTTTGACGTGAACTTATAGCTGTAAGCGCCGTTTACATTGAGTATGGTACCGGTAGTCGTATTTCCGTTGACAAGCTGTTCGGCAACGATACGTTCGCCGTCTTCGTTGAACAACTGGATCTTGCTCGGATCGACATACATCTTTACGTTTTCGCCGCCGATAAACGGATAATCGAGCGGACACGACATGATCACCTTGTTGATAACGCCGGGAACCGAAACATATACAGCTTTAAAGCGCGGATAATTGTCGTAGAATTCCGCCGTTCCTTCGATAAATACGTCGCCCTCTTCGCCTTCCGTCTTAAGCGCCGTAGGAGGAATGCCGAGCGAAACTTTGTTGTTGATAACGGATTTGTCCGTGATACGGTTCAAAATACCGTCGGGAAGCGCGATCTTAACATCCCCGAACATGATGTTCAAAGTGCCTTCAGTAGCAACCGCCTGCGCAGGGATCGTATTGTAATCGGGCACGCCCATAAGTGTAAGCTCGGTAGCGGCGTCGAACAAGTGCGCATGTTCGGTAGCGAGATACATTTTTACGGTCTCGCCCTGCGTAAACGAATAACGTGCGTTTACCCTGGCTATAGTGTAATCTTCTTTGCCGTCGACGTTGAGATACAAAATAGTTTCGTTACCCAGATTTTCGATAACATCGATAGTAGCTTCGATGACCGATTCGGGATGAGCGTCTACAAGCGCCTGCTCGTAGCATACGTCTTCGGGACGGATACCCAAAAGCACGTCGCTGCCGATTATAGATCTGTCGATAATGCGCAAGGCTCTCGATCTGGGGATCATTACTTTGTTGGTCTCCCCGATCAAGGCATAAACATTGCCGTTTTCCTCAACGAGCTTGGCTTTGAATATATTCATCTGCGGCGAGCCAAGGAAGCACGCTACAAACAAGTTTGCCGGATTGTCGTACAATGTAGTAGGCGTATCCACCTGCTGAACGATACCGTCCTTCATAACGACTATACGCGTACCCATAGTCATAGCTTCCGTCTGGTCGTGGGTGACGTATATAAACGTCGTGGCAAGACGGTGATGTATCTTTGTTATCTCGGTACGCATCTGAACGCGAAGCTTTGCATCCAAGTTGCTGAGCGGCTCGTCCAAAAGGAATACTTTCGGTTCGCGGACGATAGCGCGACCGAGCGCAACACGCTGACGCTGACCGCCTGACAAGGCTTTGGGACGGCGGTTGAGCAAATGCTGTATACCGAGTATGCTCGCCGCTTCCTGCACCTTTTCGTCTATGACCTTGGACGGTACGTGACGAAGCCGCAGTCCGAACGCCATGTTATCGTAAACTGTCATATGCGGATACAATGCGTAGTTTTGGAAAACCATCGCTATATCGCGGTCTTTAGGTTCCACATCGTTTACAAGCTTATCGTCTATATACAGTTCGCCGGCAGAAATATCCTCCAAACCCGCGATCATACGCAATGTCGTGGATTTACCGCAACCGGACGGACCTACGAAGACTATAAATTCTTTGTCGTCGATCTCCAAGTTGAAATCACTTACGGCACGAACACCGCCCGTATACACTTTGTAGATGTGTTTTAAAGACAAACTTGCCATTATTTTCTCCTTATTCTTTATTTTGTTGTATTTATTATACTACTATTCCGCTCTCATTTCAATGTTATTTTGCATAAATTTTTATATGGATTTTATCTACTTTGACCATATAGCCGCAACGGAAAAACATTACGTAAATTATATTTGAAAAATTCATTAGTAAAATGCGTAGTAGCCATAGGGAACTACCACGCATTCGTTTGAGAAGGAATATTAGTTGACTCACAATCAAAATTAATCAATGGTTTATAATCATATTTTCCCCTTAAAATTGCTTTAAGATTTTGATATATCGCCGTCGATACACTGAATCGTGTAGTTGCCGGTATTACTATTCCAATCTACCCCTTTTGCAATCGTATTCCATTGTTCCATCGTTCCATCAAAAACAATACTCGAAAGCTTGTTGCAATTTATAAATGCTTTTTCGCCAATACTCGTTACTGTACTTGAAATAGTAACGGTTGTCATGGCAGTACAATTACTGAATGCAAAGTTCTTGATTTCTGACACTCCTTCGGGAATAACAAGGTTAGATGTGACATCAACTCCGTCGATATACAATCCTTTTGCATAATACATAGGATTAGAAGATTCGGATACAAACTCTATATTACACCAATCTGCTATCGTACCGGCATAATTCACTCTTTGTAGACTGCTACAAGCCCAGAATGTCGCATTACGTATTGATGTCAAACCGTTACCCAATGTAATTTCGGTTATTTCCGAACATCCGTTAAAAGCAGAAAGACCTATTACCGTAACGCTATCCGCAATAGTTACATTCGTGATGCTCGTGCAGTTAAAAAACACATACGGCAATATCTGTGTTACCGTATTAGGCACTGTTATATCTGTTACCAAAGTGTTGTTAATATACAGATTTTTCGCATAATACAACGGATTGGAAGAAGCGGAGCCAAAGCGCATTGTACACCATTCTGCAATCGTCCCAATAAAATCAACTTTTGTAAGGGCAGTACATTCATAAAAAGCAGCTTCTCCTATACCCTTGACTGAATTATATATCGTTATGTTCGTCAGATTACCGCAGCCTGTAAATGCATTTTTAGATATAAGGGCTGCACCTGTAACGGAAACACTCTCCAACGTTTCCGGCACACAAGCGGAATTTTCGTTAAAACTACTCGCCCCGAAAATATAGCCGAAATGCGTATTCTCCGTTCCGTTTGCACTCGCCCCGACAAACGGTAAACTTATACTTGTCAAACCGGTACATCCCGCAAACGCGCCTTTACCTATGCTCGTTACGCCACCGACGATAATCAAATTTGTAATATTTCCGCACCCATCAAATGCATTCTCACTAATACTCATACCGCCTCGTATTATCACGGTCTTAAGTGATGACGGGACATATGATGAATTACCAGAATAGCTAATTGCACCAAAAATATAACCGAAATGCGTATTCTCCGTTCCGTTTGCACGCTCTCCGACAAACGGTATCGTTATGCTTTCAAGTGAACGGCACGTATCAAACGCCTTACGACCAAAACTTATTACGGAATTAGGGACGAACACATTCGTAAGCGATGTGCAATTGCTAAATGCACCCTTACCTATTATCCTAATGCCATTGGGTAAGTTAATGCTCGTAAGTTTGTTGCAATCGTAGAACGCCGAGTCCGCTAAACCAACGGTATTCGAGCGCAAAGTTACCGAAGTAACGGAAGTATCGCAACCTACAATCCATTTATCTACATATTGCACTCCGTCATCCGTTTCTATCAATTCGGTACAACCATCAAATGCCGCTGTTCCGATGCTCAATATACTTTCCATTATTGTTACGCCTATAAGGCTTTTACAACCATAAAACGCTCTATTCGGAATTACTGTTCCGCCTATAATGACAGTCTTTAGTGACGACGGAACGTAAGATGAATTATCGGAAACGTTATCTGCACCGAAAAAATATCCTAAATGCATGGACATAAACGGTATTGTTAAACTTGTAAGCGAACTGCAACCGCTAAACACATCTTTACCTATACTCACTCCGTCACCTATAATTATATCTGTAAGCATATTGCAATTATCGAATGCACCGTATAGAATATCTCCTCCGGTTATCGTCACTTCCCTTAGCGTTGCGGGTAAGTAATACCTTGAACTAATTTGTTTCCACGGTTGAGTGCTCATATAATACCATTGTTCAATCACTCTACTGCCATTATATGAGTCACGTCCGAATATATATCCGAACGGATATTGATTGTCATCTCTATCAGTCTTTACCGAATCACCCACAAAAGGTAACGTTAAACTAATGAGATTAGAACAATAAATAAAAGCACCTTCCTTGATATTCGTTACGCAGTCCGGCACAATTATGCTTGTTTCCTCTGTATTTTTTACACCTGTTATTGTAATGCCCTCATCGTTAGAAGTAAAAGCGAATGGTTTAAGTTCAGATATAATATCCCACTTCGCCGTATAAGTTGCATTTTCGCTCGGCATTTCAAACGTATAGCTCAACTCTCTCGTAAGCTCAGTTTCTCCGTTATACCAACCGACCCACATATAACCTTTGTTCGTAGTTGCTGTTACCGTTATGCTTTCACCTACAATTGTAGTGTCCGGAATATCGCCGATAGCCCCTGCCTCGTCAATATTTTTTTCAAACATAACGGGACAAATAATCCACCGTGCTTTATATAAAACATTTTCACTTGGCATTGCAAACGTATAACTCAACGTTTTCGAGAGTTCGGTTTCTCCCTTATACCAACCGACAAATGTGTAACCGCTATTTGTTGTCGCCGTTATTGTTACGCTGTCACCCACAATATATTTTCCGTTAAGCGTTGTAACAGTTCCCGCTTCAATATTGCCGCTCTCGACCGTGACCTTTATCCACTTCGCCGTATAAGTTGTGTTTTCACTTGGCATAGTAAAGGTATAGCTCAATTCTTTCGTCAATTCCGTTTCACCGCCATACCACCCGACGAATGTGTAGCCGTTAAAAGTTTCAGCCGTTACCGTTACACTTTCTCCCACTACATATTTAGCATTAAGTTTAGATACATAGCCTGCTGACTTATTATTTCTTTCAAGTGTTACTTGTATCCACCTTGCCGTATATGTAACATTTTCACTCGGCATAAAAAACGTATAGCTCAACTCTTTCGTTAATTCCGTTTCACCCTCATACCAGCCTACCCAAGTGTAACCGCTACTCGTCACTGCCGTTATTGTAACACTTTCACCGACTTTATATGCTCCTGTCAAAGAAGGTATTGAACCCGCCCCAGAATTATTTTGTTCCAAAGTAACAGGATTCTTGATCCATCTTGCCGTATATATGACATTTTCTCTCGGCATTGCAAACGTATAGCTCAATTCTTTCGTAAGCTCCGTTTCTCCGTTATACCAGCCCACCCAAGTGTAGCCGTAATAGATTGTCGCCGTTATTGTTACGCTTTCGCCCGCCGTGGTTTTTGTATTGTATTTACTCGTTATCGTTCCGGCGTTTACATTATTTCTTTCCGTGGTAAGCGTATAATACGTCCACCTTGCCGTATATGTAACATTTTCACACGGCATTGCAAACGTATAGCTCAACTCTTTCGTAAGCTCTGTATCATCGTTATACCAACCGATGAACGTGTACCCACTATTCGTCGTCGCCGTTACCGTTACTTCCTGCCCGACCGTATATTTTTCGTTCAATGACGATACTGTTCCCGCAGACGTATCGTTTCTATCCAAGGAAAGCCTTACCCACTTTGCCGTGTACGTTACACTTTCCGCCGGCATTGCAAAGGTGTAACTCAATTCTTCGGTCAACTTTGTTTCGCCGTCATACCAACCTACCCATGTATAGCCGTTTTTGGTATCAGCCGTTATTACTACAATTTCACCCACTGCATATTTTGCATTAAGCTCAGATATATATCCTGCTGACGTATTATTTCTTTCTAATGTTACTTTTATCCACTTCGCCGTAAGCGTCGTGTTTTCACTCGGCATAGTAAAAGTATAGCTCTGCTCTTTGGTAAGTTCCGTTTCGCCGTCATACCAACCTACCCATGTATAGCCGACATTTGTATTTCTCACCGTCACCGTTACGGTTTCGCCTGCCGTATATATTCCGTTAAGTGTAAATATGCTTCCTGCGGACGTATTATTTCTTTCAAGCGTAACTTTGATCCATTTCGCCGTAAACGTCTTATTTTCCGACGGCATAATAAAGGTATAACTTAACTCTTTCGTGAGTTCCGTTTCGCCGTCGTACCAGCCTACCCAAGTGTAACCGTTTTTCGTTTCTGCCGTAACTGTAACCTCTTGACCTACAGCCGTAGTGCCCGACAGTCCGCTGACCGAACCTGCTTCCGCAATGCTTTTTTCAAGTGTCACGGGACATATAACCCATTTGGCGGTAAGCTCACGTTCTCTATCCTGCATTTCGATAAATTCATTTTCGGATATTTTGTCTTCGCCTTCGTACCAGCCGGCGAAAGCATATCCGTCTTTTACAAGCGGCACTGTGAAGTCGGCGCCTATTTCCGCCGTATTCTCATTACTCGTCACAACCGGAGAACCGGAAGTTTGCGCTGTGTCCCCAACAAGTTTTACCGTAAAAGATCCTGTAAGTTGAGTAACCGTAAACGTAACGTATCCGTGCGAATATATCTGTTCACCCAAATTATATACATAGTAATCGAGATTGATTGTTTTAGCCGAATTCGCGTCGATTGTAACGGTTTGCGTATTCTGCGCTTCTCCGTATTTATTTATCGTAAGAGTAACGCCGCTTGTTGCGCTTATGTTCAAAACATAACGTTTATTTGCGGGCAAATACATTTTGTATGTTCCCGTTTTGTTTGAAGTCAACTCGCCGTTCAGCGGAACAACCGTTTCGTTTGCCGTTTCAACGGCTGGCGCAAGCGCAACGGGTTTCGTGATTTTTTGCCCGAAATCAAACGAAACAAGATTTTTCCCGTATTCGCCTTGTTCCGGAAGATAATAATGCAACCATTCCGTGAATACCTCATTATCATTCTGCGCCGTTTTTACGGGTAAAACGCAATCGGAATCATACGGCACATAGGTTATATCCAATACGCTACGCATCGTTTTGTCGGTATACGTAACAACGGGCACGGTCTTAACCGTTTTAAGCGTATCGTTTTCAAAAGAAAAGTAATACTTTTTCTTCGCGTAAACCGCCGTGAGCTTATCGGGCAGGTTTTCCTCCGATATATAGTTGACGCCCGAATACCCCTCAATATTTGTTAAATAGCCACCGTCGGGCATACGCCAACCGATAAAATCCCAAGTCTCTTTTTGCGGCGACGGCAAGACGAAAAACTGCGTATAAGGTTTTACGGTAAGCTCGCCGTCAAGCGTTCCGCCGTCCGTTTCCGAGGAGATCGTAATTTCTTTATAGGTCTGATACAAATTCCAATCTTCGGTAATCGCCGTGGAATAAACGAATTTTTCGTAAGTATTCGTTTGCTTGTTGAAATACACACGGCAATCAAATTCAAACTCTGAGCTCTCTTGCACCGCCGTATCCGCGGAAAACCTACCGTTTTCGATAACGCGCACTTTCTCATACGGTTCCGTTTCAAATACGTTAGTAAACAAACTAACATAATAATCGTGTTTAACGTATATATCCAACAGATACGTCTGCTGTACTACACCCGAATTATCGCTTATGGTAACAAACTGAATATTACTTCCATAGTGCAACGTGAATCTCTGCGCTCCGTTCGGGGTATCGAAATCGCCTTGATACCAGCTCCAAGTATACCCGTTTTTCACGGAATACTGCATACCCGTGATAGTTTTAAGATTGAAATTGTTTTGCTGTCCGACTTTGTTCGCCCCGCCTAAATCGTCGCTCGTAATTTCAACATAAACAAATTTATCGACTCGACCACTGTATTCATCATAGAATAAAGAATTTTTAACACCTTCGCTTGAAGGCTTGAACGAAACATAATCGTCGTCATACCCATCTAAATCTTTTTCCCATTTCGCTCTTAACTGCAAATCTTTATTCGGCATTACGCTTGCTGAATTGTATTCTTCGCCGACAAACGGAATCTCCCAGCAAATAAACGTATAACCGTCTCGCGTAGGCGAAGGCAATGAAGCCATAACTTCACCTACTGTAAATTGCATATCGTCGAGTTCGCCGTTACCGCCGTTCAAATCGAAACTGACTGTTTTGAAATTTTTTTGCTGTTCATCGCCGTCGCGCTCGTATTTACACACAGTACAAATTGTACCGTCAAAGGAATGGGCGGCTCTCGCGTTGATTTCTTCCGTATGTTCGCAAGTCGCTTTATGCCAATGATAATCGGCATCGTAAGTCCACTCCGACGTATATGTATGCGTATGGCCGCTTTCGACTCTACCGCAAGCCGATACAGCAATCACCATTACACATATTGTAACCACGAGCAACAACCATTTACCGATACTCAGTCTTTTCATAAAAACCTCCATTTGCAATCATTATTGATTTTCGGTGTACATTTGCTATTGCAAAAGTGTACGCCGAATAGCATAATAGGCGTACATAAGGTACTTGTTTTGTTCACCGAATATAATGAATATGTACATTCTTAAAATCTTTTTAATAGAATTGCCGCCGAACTCTTGATTTCAGTTTCAAAATGCGTTATAATATAAAAGAAATAATACGCCTATTATGCTATTCGATGAACATTTTTTACGGTTGTTTTCGGTATCGGAAACGCCGTTTTTTATTGCAATAATTTACCCAATTTATTCATCATTTCTTGCTTATGTTCCATAAGACTGTGAACGTATCGGTTAAGCGTAATGCTTGCGTTTTTGTGTCCGAGTATCTCCGAAAGAGTCTTTACGTCCATTCCACACTCCAATGCCCTTGTCGCAAACGTATGTCTTAATGCGTGAAAGCCTTTATGCGGAATATTCAGCCTTATAAGCAATAATGTAAAACTTCTTTGATACGAGCGCATCGAAATCGGATCTGCGCCGCTTGCAACTAAATATTCGCTTTCGCTTCGCTTCTTTATCGTTTTGAGTAATGCAAGCATTTGTTTGGGAATAGGTATCGTTCGGCGTGAAGTTATCGTTTTGGGCAACTCCGTACATCGCTCGAATTTTCCGTTTGCTCCTTTACCGTAATGACAGCTTTTCGTTATGGACAATGTTCCTTTCATCAAGTCAATATCGTTCCAAGTAAGCGCAAGCAGTTCCCCTATTCGCAGTCCCGTATATAAGCACAGCACAATTCCAAACAATTTATCTTTTTTGCTTTGCAATACTTCCTGTTCTATTTTCCTTTGCTCGACAAGCGAGAAACAACTGACTTCGTTTTCTTTCGCTTTCGGGCGTTTTATTTTATCTGCCATATATTCTTTCAGCTCTCCGAAAACCATTGCCGATTTCAATGAGTTTTGCAAAACTGTTATAACCGTATTTACCGTGTTAGCCGATAGTCCTTTGCCCGTGATTAGATTTCCGCTTTGTAATAATTCGGTTACAAACTTTTGCAACAATAACGGCGTTAAATCATCCAATTCATAATCGCCGAGCTTTGGTTTAATATGACCGTTCGCAACCTCTTTATACCGCTCGTAAGTTCTGATTTTCGATGCGGGCTTTACGGTATTATCAAGCCACTCATTTAGCCAATCTTTGTATTTCACAAAAAACTCTCCTTTGATTTGATTTACTCTTTATTTTAGCACCTCCCATATTATTAACCAATCAAGAAAAACAAAAGTCGGAATAGCCTTGCGCTGTTCCAACTTTCACTTTAATATTAAATTGTAGTATTGTTTTGCGGTTTATACCGCTATTTTGCTCGCTTGAAGGTGCTTTTTATTTGTTTTTATGATTTCCCTATGGCTACTATCCTAACGTTTTTAAATAGCTTGTACGAAACAACCGAAACGGTGCATATTCCGCGTATCGAACGAAGCGCACCTATTCACCGATAAGATCAAACGCCTTTGCGTGTAGGATCTTTTGCGGACCGTCCGTAGCGCAGCGCTCTTTTGAGCGACGGAAAAAGCGCGGATGTAAAACCGCATAACACGGCGTCTTTCAATAACAATACCGCTATCGCCGGCAAACCTGCGACAGTCGCAGCCCAC
>CAJUBY010000045.1:9926-14393 GCA_910585055.1 uncultured Christensenella sp.
TGCCGAGATAATAATACAGTATAAGGATCTGGTACGTTACGCCGACGGCATAGATGGGAATACAGCCCGCAAGAGCGCACAAAAACACTTTTCCGCGCGTAATACGCTTGATTTGTCCGCAAATAACGCCTGCCGTAAACGCGCCAATAGGAAATCCTATCAAATAACCGAAAGACGGCATAAACACATATTGCGGTCCGCCGCCTTTGGTAAATACCGGAAGTCCCGATAGACCCATGGCTATATAAACAAGTACAGCCAGCGCTCCGTCACGTCCGCCGAGCAACAGACCGGCAGCTATTACAAACACCGTCTGTAAAGATACTTCTACCTGCGTAAAAGGTATCGGGATCGAAATAAGTCCGCCTACCGTTATCAATGCCGTAAATACGGCTATATAGATCAATCTTTTTGTTGTCATATTAGATGTGTATGCATTTCGGTGTTTTCGACTGTACCCCGTTCGCATCGGGATTTTTCCGTTAAAAACCGGTACGCCTATCCTCGCTTTGATTTTTATACTGTTTCAGCGCTTTCGCCAACTGATCGGGACAAGACGTTCCGTTACGGCACTGTATACCCGACAGCAGGTCGATGACCTCGTCCACATTCCTACCGACCGCGAGCTTTGCCACGCCCTGCGTATTTCCTGCGCATCCGCGGATAAACTTGACTGCGGTTATCTTATTGTCTTCTACGTCGAACAATATTTCCTGCGAACAGGTTCCGGAAGTTTTATAAGAGTACATACGGCGATCTCCTTAAATCGAGTCGTTATCTATTCGGTCAAGCGGTCGTGCAGCATCAGGTATATGCTTGCCGCGTTTTTCTCCCAGTTTTCGTGAATATATTTTGCGGTACGGTTGTTGGCGACTACAAACTTAAGATCCAACAGCGTTGCCGACGGTTCCACGACACGCAGCCATACGGTATACGTGCCGTCTTTATTTTTATAATATGTATGTTTATATTCCTGCCGGCGCTTATAAGACATTCTGTTTTCTTTTACGTAATCGCTTATCTCCTGACGGAGCGATTCCGGAATGCGCGAATAAAAATTGGCAAGACACGCCCGTCCGTCGGGTGTCATTGTATACAGTTTTTCGCGTCCACGCTCCACCTTGTGGATAAAATTGGATTTGGTAAGCTTGTCTATCGCGTCCATACAATACAAAGGCATCATCCACCCGTTTTGAGTATAGCAGATGCTTATTATCGTATTGTAGTCCAACGCGATATCCATTTTATCGAACACGAACAAAACGATAAGTTTATTGAGCAATTCTTCTTCGGACTGTTCCAACGTACGCTCCGTTATGATTTTGCGAGTGAGTATAATTGTAACATATAATTATGCAAAAGTAAATGCAAAAACAAAAAATTTATGCGAGTTTTTCTGTCAGTATCCGGATTCGCTCGGTATAGTCCGCAACTTTTCCGCGTTCCGCGTCGATGAGTTTCTGTGGCGCTTTTCCGCAAAATCCGGGATTGTTCAGTTTGGATAGCGCAAGACTGAGTTCGGACTTGCATTTTTCCAGTTCATTCTCCAAACGTTCACGTTCCTTTTTTGTGTCGGCAAGCGGAACGAAAATATTTATACCGTCCAACGCTATCAAGGCGCAGTTTTCGGCAGTGCCGTTGCACACTTCATTAGTCTTTGCAAGCGCGGGCAGATATTTGCGCAACGCATCGCACAGTTCCGCATCCCCTTCGCATAAAATATCGGGAGTTTTGGATACCGCGGCATTGGTCTGTTTCAGATTGCGTACCGCGCGGATACATTCTTTGAGACGTTCCGTAAGCTCCGACGCATCCGAAAAATCACCTCGTTTGACCTTGGGAAAATCGGAAAGCATTAGCTCGCCTTCCGCACCGGGAAGATTGTCGTATATCTCCGTAGTTATAAAAGGGATTATAGGATGTACCAGTTTTAACAGTACTTCCAAAGCATACCGTAAAACGCCTGCGGTATTATTCGCATCCGCGCCTTTAAGCTGCACTTTGGCAAACTCTATATACCAATCGCAGAACTCATCCCAAATAAAGTCGTACAGCGCTTCCGCGGCATGACCGACATCGTATTTGTTCATGGACGCGGTAACCGACCGTATCAGAGCGTTGAGCTTTCCGAACAGCCAACCGTCCGCGACAGTTGCCGCTTTGGGCGACACGGCATATCCGTTTTGGCATGCATTCAAAACAAACTTCGAAGCGTTATACAGCTTGTTCATAAAGTTTCGGTAAGTATTGAGCGAGGTCGCGGAAAAGCATACATCGCCGCCGCGCGCAACGCCGTTTACCAACGAAAAACGAAGTGCGTCCGCGCCGACGCTGTCTATTACCTCCATCGGATCGACGCCGTTGCCGAGCGACTTGCTCATTTTACGCCCCTGTTCGTCACGCACAAGCCCGTGGATATAAACATCCTTAAAAGGCACGTCGCCCATAAATTTTATCCCGGCGAATATCATGCGCGATACCCACAGCGGTATTATATCGTATGCCGTCACCAACAGATCGGTCGGATAATACTTGTTAAGATCTTCGGTGCTGTCCGGCCAACCCATAGTCGAGAACGGCCACAGCGCCGAAGAAAACCATGTATCCAAAACATCCTCGTCCTGCCGCAACCTGCCGCCGCAATGCGGACAGATCTCTATGTCCGTACGACTGACAGTCTCTTTTCCGCATCCGTCGCAATAAAATACGGGAATACGGTGACCCCACCACAGCTGACGCGATATGCACCAGTCGCGGATATTGTTCATCCAATTAAAATAGGTTTTTTCGAAACGTTTCGGTACGAACTTTATCTTGCCTGTTTTGACCGCACCGATAGCCGGCGCGGCAAGTTCCTTCATTCTGACGAACCATTGCTTTGTAACCATCGGCTCGATAGTTTCGTGACATCTGCTGCAATGTCCGACGTTATGCGTATAGTCTTCTATTTCGGCGATAAGTCCCTGTTCTTTAAGATCTTTGACTATTTCGGCACGGGCTTTTTCGCGCGGCATACCCTTATACTTGCCGGCCAGCTCGTTCATTGTCCCGTCGTAATCTATCACACGTATGGTTTCCAGACCGTGACGCTGCCCCACTTCGAAATCGTTGGGATCGTGCGCCGGAGTTATTTTGACGGCACCGGTACCGAAATCAGCTTCTACATACTCATCGTAAACTATAGGTATATCTCTTCCTACAAGCGGAAGAACAAGCATTTTGCCTTCCGTTCCGGCATAGCGTTTATCTTTAGGGCTTACAGCCACGGCAGTATCGCCCAGCAACGTTTCCGGGCGCGTAGTGGCGACCGTAACAAAACCGCTGCCGTCTTTAAACGGATATTTTATATGCCAAAGGTGGCTCGGTTCGGCTGTATAATCCACTTCCGCGTCGGATATCGCCGTCTTACAGCCCGGGCACCAGTTAGTTATGCGGTCGCCGCGGTATATATATCCCTGCTCGTACAGCGAAACAAACACTTCGCGCACCGCCTTACCGCGCTGTTCGTCCATTGTAAAAGCCATACGCGACCAGTCGAGACTGACCCCCATCGTTTTGAGCTGTTCGACTATGCGGTTGCCGTACTTGTCTTTCCATTCCCATGCGCGCTTTAAAAAACCGCCGCGCCCCACGTCTGCTTTGGTAAACCCGTCCTCGCGCATTGCCTGTACGACCTTTGCTTCCGTAGCAATAGAAGCATGGTCGTAACCCGGCATCCAAAGAGTTTCGCAGCCGTTCATGCGCTTGAATCTTACGATGGCATCCGGTATCGTAACGTTCATGGCGTGTCCCATATGCAGCTGTCCCGTGATATTAGGCGGCGGTAAAACTATGGAAAACTTTTTTTTCGCTTTTCCGGGTCGCGGCTCGAAACAGCCGTTTTCCATCCAACGTTTATAAATACGGGTCTCGAAATTCCGCGGATCGTATATCTTATCCATTGACTTAAGCTCCTGCGTTTGCTTGTAATCTTGATTTTATCACAATGCCGAACAAATAGCAATTATTTTATCTCACAAACAAAATTTTTACGTTGTTTCCGTACTCACTCACCCAAAACATGCCGCATACACTGGAATATATTTATTGCGAAGCTCCGTGGCAACAGACTGCGGCGCTTTAAGGAGGAATTCATGAAGAAAAAACTGACCGCTCTTTTTACAGCTCTCGTTCTGACGCTGTGTCCGCTGTCGCTGTCCGCCTGCGGAGACGACGGCAAAACGACCGTAAAACTGTGCGAAGTCACCCATTCGATCTTCTACGCACCGCTGTACATAGCCATAAACAACGGCTATTTCGGAGATGAAAACATCGAGATCAAACTCAGCAACGGCGGCGGCGCAGACAAAGTAATGACCTCGGTCATTTCCGGATCCGCCGACATCGGACTTATGGGACCCGAAGCTACGATTTAAAATGAAACTTCTTTAGTGACTGAATTTTAGATAAATCGCAATAAATTCCACC
>CAJUBY010000046.1:0-485 GCA_910585055.1 uncultured Christensenella sp.
CTTTACTGCTTATATTTACTTGCGCGATCTCGTATCCGTCCTGTTTCTACCATGTATAGTAATTGTTTCGATACTGGAATCCGTATGTCGTATTTGTACTTACGTCGAACTCTCCCGACGCGGTATTGTATGTCTCACGTTTGTTGACGCGTACATATATTTGATTTGTTTTGTCTATCGAGACCGTTACTGTATTGTTTTCCCATTCACCGTATTCTTCTGCTTGCGATTTATCGTAAGACGAATAGCTTTTTGTAGCGACCGTATAGCTTGTATAATTCTCCGGTTGAAAGTCGAGCATAGCCTGCCATTCCGCGTCGAAACGCCGCCGCCCCCTTTTTCGTCGTCACCGCATGCTGCCATACCGAACACAGATCCCGACACTGCAATCGCACACGCAAGGACCGAAACCGCTGTTTTTACACTTTTTTTCATACCTTTGTTTTCTCCTTTTTATGTTTATATATTAAATAGTATATCATTGT
>CAJUBY010000046.1:495-14385 GCA_910585055.1 uncultured Christensenella sp.
TTTCCCCCCCCCCCCCCCGAGTCAAGCGTTTTTGCACAATATTTCACAATTTTTTTATATATTTTACTTTTTTGTTTTCCTACTTATCTACAACCGTCGGTATTACACGCTATGATCCCGCAAACAAAAAACGGCTCGCGCCGTTCTTCGTATTTTAATTCTTCGTTATATTCGATTTAGCCTGTATCGCTTTGTCTATCTGTTCGGCGGCGTCCTTTCCGGCGCCCATGGCAAGTATAACAGTCGCCGCGCCTGTCACGGCATCGCCGCCGGCGTAAACCATGTCGCGCGTGGTCTTGCCGTGTTCGTCGGTGATTATTCCGCCCCATTTTTGAACGTCTATCCCTGGCGTGGTGTTTTTTATGAGCGGATTGGGACTTGTGCCGATAGCGACGATAACGGTATCGACTTCCAAATCGAATTCACTGCCTTCTACAGGCACCGGTCTGCGTCTGCCCGAAGAATCGGGTTCGCCCAGCTCCATTTTTCGGCAACGCAGCGCACGGACGTTTTTATGTTCGTCGCCCAGCACTTCGACGGGCGCGGTCAGCATCATAAACTCGACGCCTTCTTCCTTGGCGTGTTCAACCTCTTCCTTGCGCGCCGGCAGTTCCGCTTCGCTTCTGCGGTAAACCATTACCACGCGTTCCGCGCCCAGTCTTAAAGCGCAGCGCGTAGCGTCCATGGCGACATTGCCGCCGCCTACGACGGCAACGGCTTTGCTGTGCTTTATAGGCGTGTCCGAATCGGCTCTGTAAGCTTTCATAAGGTTTACTCGGGTAAGAAATTCGTTGGCGGAATATACGCCTTTCAAGTCTTCGCCCGGGATCTTCATAAAGTTGGGCAATCCCGCGCCGCTGCCGACAAACACCGCTTCGTAACCGTCTTCGAACAGCTCGTCGACAAGCAATGTCCTGCCGATAACGGTATTGAGTTCGAATTTAACACCGCGCGCCTTTAAGTTTTCTATCTCGTCCGCAACTATCTTTTTGGGCAGACGGAACTCGGGTATGCCGTATACGAGAACGCCCCCTGCGGTATGTAACGCTTCGAATACCGTAACGTCGTAACCGCGGCTGTTAAGTTCGCCGGCGCAGGAAAGTCCGGCAGGACCCGATCCGACTACTGCAACTTTGTGTCCGTTGAATTGCGGCTTGTTTGCGACGCCTGCCTTATGCTCGTTATGATAATCGGCGACAAAACGTTCGAGTCTGCCTATTGCGACAGGCTCGCCGTTTCTTCCGCGCACGCACTTGCTTTCGCACTGCGTCTCCTGCGGACACACTCTGCCGCATACCGCGGACAGAGAACTCGACTTTGCTATTACCCTATAAGCGGCTTCGTAATCGCCGGCTTTTATTTTCCCGATAAACTCCGGGATATCGATACCGACGGGGCAGCCGGCTTGGCATGGCTTGTTCTTGCAGTTAAGACAGCGCTCCGCTTCGGCTCTCGCCTGCTGTTCGGTATAACCCAACGCCACTTCGGAGAAATTATGCGCCCGTTCTTTGGGATCCTGCACGGGCATTTGATTTTTTACCTTGGATAAATCAGCCATTTTTATCACCGCCGTTAAATAGGTTACATTCTTTTTCGTAAGCGTGACGCTCGAACTCGGAGTACATCCTGCCGCGCTCTATGGCTTCGTCGAAATCGACTTTGTGTCCGTCGAAGTCGGGACCGTCCACACACGCAAACTTCATTTCGCCGCCGACCGTCAGCCTGCAGCCACCGCACATGCCCGTACCGTCTATCATTATAGGATTCATGGACACGACTGTCTTAATGCCGTATCGCTCGGTAAGCTTACATACGAATTTCATCATGACGAGCGGACCGATGGCTATGACTTCGTCGTATGTATTTCCGGCTTTTATAAGCCGTTCCAGTGCATCGGTCACAAGTCCTTTTTCGCCTGCCGATCCGTCGTCCGTCATCAATACGCATTTCTCGGATGCCGACTTAAACTCGTCGTGTAGAATTACGAGGTCCTTGTTTCTGAATCCTATGACAGAATGAACGGCCGCGCCCAGCTCATGCAATTTTTTTGCCGTAGGGAGCGCGATCGCGCAGCCGACGCCGCCGCCTATCACTGCGACCTTTTTAAGCCCGTCAAGCTCCGTGGGACGCCCCAAAGGACCTACGAAATCGCAAAGAACGTCGCCTGCGTTCAATCTGTCGAGCTTGCGTGTAGTGGCGCCTACTATCTGATAAATTATCGTTACGGTGCCTTTATCCGCGTCGTAATCGGCGATAGTGAGCGGTATACGTTCGCCGTCCCCGTCCACGCGTAAAATTATAAACATGCCCGGCATTGCTTTTTTCGCTACGCGCGGCGCATCTATTACCATGCGCGACACTGTGGGATTGAGCGACTGTTTTTCGAGTATTTTATACATGATCGGTCTCACCTCTTAACGATATTTTAACACTATTGTCCGACAATATCAAGCGTTATAAGGATTTTCCGTTGTTTTATTTGTCGGAATACGGCGCTGTTTTTACCGTTATCAGTTTAACGCATCGTAAACGGAGATCAGCATACCGACATTTACATAACGTATAAACGACAGCACCGATCTCGATGCCGGACATTCGAGCGAGACCGAGACGACTGCTGTCTTAAGTCTGTCCGACTCGGCGGAATATGCAAGCTTCCGCAACTTCCCCGACGCCTTTTTTACGGCGTGTTCTGCCGCCGCTTCCGTTATGTTTCCCCTGTCCAACTCCGACGCCGCGGTGAATACCGTAGAAAACCATTCGCCCGTAAGGCATTCGAGCACACGTTTATCGCCTTTCGCATACGACGAGTTGGCGAAAGTAAGCGAAAAATAATGCGAGTCCGCATTAACTTCCACAAGCGTCTTTACGTCAGCTTCGCGCTCGTACGCCGACGCGACGATACGGTATTTACCGTTATTGTAAATATACCCTGCGCCGCCACGTTCCGCGGCGTACTGCGCAGATGTCAAAGCCTGAACTTTTTCGTCGGTTTCCGCAGTCGCCAAAAAATAGTATGTTTTGCCGCCGAACCCTGCCGATACGCCCGTGCTTTCCGATCTCTCCGGAAGGAATACCACTAGCAGACATATACCTGCGGTGAGCAACAGCAATACCGCTATCAATACTCCTGCGGCACGGTGCGAACCGCGTCTTTTCCGTCGCGGCGTATCGCGTAACGTTCGGCGCGACACAAAGTACGCGCCCGATTGATTGTCCTTCATACCGCCTTGCCTTTTTTGTTTTTACGTGATATAATAAATCTATCCGGGCGTACGGAACATACCCGTAAACTCGCAATATTATATTTCGGGAAAAACAGATATATGCAATACCAGATCCAAACCGCGCCGATATGGGACGCCTATAAAGCTTCGGACGGATGTCCGCTATGCAAGATATACGCCGCACGCGAGCAGCGGCTCGTTTTGCAGTATCTTGCGGAAAACGTTATGGATCCCGATTTCCGAACGGGATCGAACCGCATGGGTTTTTGCGCCGAACATATAGCTATGATGTATTCCGGGCAAAACAAACTGGGACTTGCGCTGCAGCTGGAAACTCGCGCCGCCGAGTTGAACGCGCTTATCGACAAAACTCCTGCCGACAAAAAATCGGCTGCGAAACTTGCGGAACTGTTACGGTCGCACATCGGTTGCGTCATATGTAAGGCGATGGAAGAACCCATGTCACGATATTATATGACGGTAGCGGAAATGTACGATAACGAATCCGATTTCCCCGATCTGTTCGGAACGGCAAAACATTGTTTAAAACATTCCGTCTGTCTTTTGGACGCCGCAAAATATGCCGGCAAAAAAACATCGGCGTATCTCGATGCGTTGGTTCGCTCAATGAAACGCGACCTTAAACGTACCGAGACCGAGCTTCGGGACTTTGCGGATTGTTTTGATTTCCGTAACGCCGGCAGACGTCCGAATGCGGAAACGGTTCCCGACGCAATAAAGCTGTTGATTACCGATAAGATCGGGTAACAACGCCGTTTCCCCAATGCCGTCTTGACGGCTATTACCACAAAAACGCAAAAATGTCAATACGTTCCGCAAAAATAATCCTATAAAAATTTTACGTTTGCCCGTTGATATTTTATCCGCTTCGGTATATAATATAGATACATCCTGCGGTGTACGAGACAAAGCCTTATTTATAACCTCAACTATTAAAAGGGATGGTGCGTATGCGGTACTATGTCGGGCCTCAGTAATTTTACGAAAGTAAGCAGAGGATGACAGAACAACGCATCAGCCGACCCACCTGCCATAAGGCGGGTTTGAATACGGCTAACGGTCTGCGGCACAGGCGGGATTTATTTTTTGCTTGTTTACGTCGATTCGGGAATTTTATCCCAACCGATACGCCCGTTACGTATCCCCGATAAATTTTCGTATTAAAACAACTTCCTAAATTACGATTTGTTGTATTTAGTTTGAAAAAAGTATAGCGCATATCTTCATAACGAAGCGGTGCGCTTTTTGCATGCCGTAAAAAATCCGTGTCAAACATCCGTTTCATGCGGCGTTTTTTATTTGAAATATTTATTATGTTATGCGTGCGGTCCGTTATCGCAATGCCTGTATTACCGGATCCGTAATACTTATTTCAAGTTCGTTCGTAAAATACATCCAGCCAATTTTCGCGTTTGCGCGTTCCGTTCAAAAATCTGCGACCTATTGCCGCGCGTTCCGAGTACGGGACTTTTTTGCTTATAAACTTATCTATATAATAATTGAGAAAGGATAAAAAATGTTTTTTATCCCCTATCTTTTCCGCTATGCGTATTTGTTGCGCAACTGTTTCGTATCCCGGATCTTCGCTTTTCAAAAGCGTTTCCAAAACTTGCGTGGCTTGCGCAACATTGTTAGTACGTAGCAGAAACACCGACAGCATTATAAGCAGCTCGTCGTCGGACACGTCGCTTACTATCCTATCGACCGAAAAATATCTGCGACTGTGTTTTAATATTCCTACGACATGCGACGCAACATTGTAATAATCGCTTTTTATCTTTTTGAGCTTGCGCAAAAGCGCGCCGCTTTTCGCGCTGTCGCCCGACTGCGCACACAAAACCGCGGCGAGCGCCGCATATCTGTCGTCGGATTTTATTTTTTCGTACAGATAGCAATAGTTTTTGGCGCTTTCGGAAATATTGCCGAGTATGAGGTGCGCGTCCGCGCATACGCTGAACCCGTATTCGTTATCCGGTCGGAGTTTTTTGTATTCTTCGGCATAGACCGCGACCGCCCTGTACTCGTTAAGCAGAGAATGTATATCTATAAGAAGATAAAGCGCCGGCATGTATTCCCTGTCCAGCTCGTGAGATTTTTCCGCAAGCTCGAGCGCCGAGTGGAATCTGTGTCGTTTGTAGTCTATATACGCTTTATAATAAAAATACTGTTCGTAGAATTCTTTTGCCGGGTGACTTTCCAGCGCGCTGTCCGCTTTTTCATACTCGCCCGATTCGATAAGACACGAAGCCTGATCGAACAGGTTTTCGTACAGTTTGAACTGCGATGCCAGCCGCCCGTAGGCTTCCGCCGCCGAACCGTAATCCATCGCGGCAACACAGCATTCCGCGTATTTGACGTAAGCTACGGGATCGTCCGGACGCAGCTTTAACATTCTTCGGGCTATCTCTGTCGCTTTGTCTGTACGCTTGACTGTTTGATACAAATCTATAAGTCGGATATAAGCGCCGGTATAAAAGCTGTCGCGCACATTCAGCGCATCGGTCATCAACCGTATCGCCGAATCGTAATCGTTACGTTCGCAGAATATTTCCGCGGCGTTGTCGTACACCGACCATGCGCGCGTATGCGCGGTGCGGTCGGTCGTTTTTTTACTGCATTCGACGGCGGACAGATAATCTTCCAGCGCTTTATCGATTTCGTTCATGGAATGGTAAGCGTAGCCGCGCCGCGAATAAGCCTTTAACAATTCCGCCGGATCTTCGGAATGTTCTATGATACGCGTCCAACGTTCCGCATTGTTTTGCGATTCCGATTTTTTACGGTCGTAAAAATATGCGGTCTCTTCTATTTCAATCTCCGTATCGATAAGTTCGGTACGGTCTTTCGGATACTCGATCATACCGAAATCCGCTATCACGGCAACGGTCTTTCCGTTTTCGTCTATGCCGCGGTAACAGCTGTACTGCCCGTCCCCCCAGCCCGCCGAAAAAACCGCATACGCTCTGCCGAAAAGTTCGACCCGTCCGTGCGTCTGTCCGTCTAATACTATCAGCCCGGCAAGCGGATGTATTTCGTCTTTTATGTGCGATATGTATTCGCCGTATCCGCGCTCGTCGGAAAAACAGCACACGCCCGACGTAATGGGAACACCGCCGGCATCGGGATCGGCGGCAAGCTTGGACTGTGTGTCCCGAGCGAATAACGGCACCCATTTGCTTGCCGGTTTTTCGTCGAATCTCAAGCCCGCATATGCTACGCGTTCGCCGTCTTCCGTTTCCGCACCGCAATAAAACGGGAATGCTATCATTCCGCATTCCGCGTCGAAGGCCTTGTATTTATGCGCCGTCGAGTAAGCGTCGAACAAGACGATACCGCTGTCTTCGAACTGTATAAAATCGAATTCGGTATACGTCAGACCGACACCGCATACTTTACGTTCCGTCAGAACTCCGGTAAAATCCACAGGCGCGAACAACCTGTTTTTGGGAACTTTGACAGTAGTTTTCATAAACTAGCGCACAGGCTCGAAAAGCTTGTCTCTGACCTCGATAAAATCCTTCCAAAACGCTTCGAAACGCGTTACCGCTTCTTCGGTACGTTCGCGCGAATTAAACGACGTCAATCTTACCCAGCCGTCGCCGTTTTTTCCGAATCCGCTGCCCGGCGTACACACTATCCTCGCCTTTTTAAGCAGATAATCGAAAAACTGCCACGAATCGATGCCGCAATCGAACCAAATATACGGAGCGTTTACTCCGCCGGTATATTGTATACCCAGCGAATCGAATTTTTTTGTTATTATCTTGGCGTTGCTCTTATACTCCGCCACCATTTTTCGGGTGTCTTCGTATCCGCCGCGCAGCATACTTTCCGCCATGCGCTGAACGATAAACGACGTACCGTTGAACTTTATCGCCTGACGGTGCAACCACATTCTATTGAGTGGAGAACACATTGGTATTACCGTCCAACCGCAGCGCACGCCCGTAAATCCGGCCATTTTGGAGAACGAACAGAATTCCACGGCGCAATCGCGCGCACCCGTAATCTCGAATATAGAACGCACTATGCCCTTGCTCTCAATGTACGCTTCGTACGCCGCGTCGTACAGTATAACAGCTTGATTTTCGAGCGCATAATCGACCCACTGTTTTAACTGTTCGGCGTTATATGCCGCACCCGTAGGATTATTGGGCGAGCAAATATATATTATATCGGCTTTGACGCGTTTGGGCGGCATTGCCAAAAATCCGTTTTCTTTCGTAGCGTCGACGTAAACTATTTTATGCCCCGAAAGCACATTGGCATCGACGTATGCCGGATATACCGGATCGGGGATCATAACGGTGTTGTCTGTGTCGAACAGGTCCAGAAAATTACCTATCCCGTTTTTGGCGCCGTCGGTCACGAAAACTTCGTCTGCGTCGATAGTTATTCCGCGCGATTTATAATAATCGACTATAGCGTTTTTCAAAAACGGATAACCGTCGTACGGACCGTATCCGTGAAACCCGGCGCGCGTACTCATTTCTATGGCGGCGTTTTTACAGGCTTCCACAGCCTTTACGGACAAAGGGATCGTAACGTCGCCTATCCCCAGGCTTATTACGTCCGAATTGGGAAACTCGTTGTTGTACGCCTGCACGCGCTTGGAAACTTCGGCAAACAAATAATTTTCTTTTAAATTTTTAAAGTTTCTGTTTGTTTTCATACAGCCTTCCCTTTACGTGATATGTCTCAACGCGCGTTTTTGTACTTTTTAGCCGACGCTATAAATTCTTTGAAAATAGGCTGCGGACGCGCCGGACGGGATTTGAACTCGGGATGGTACTGAACACCCAAATGGAACAAATTGTCCGTGACCTCCACTGCTTCCACAAGATTGCCGTCCGGCGATATGCCGCAAAGCGTAAGCCCGGCGTTTTGCATGGCTTCGCGCACGGAATTGTTGAACTCGTATCTGTGGCGGTGACGTTCCATTACCGAATGCACATCCGCGCCGTAACAATCGGCAAGCCTTGTGCCGGGCGTAATAACGCACTCGTACGCGCCCAGCCGCATCGTACCGCCGGTGTTTTCGCAGCCGATCTGATCTTCCATAATGTCTATGACCTTATGCGCCGACGCAGGATCGAATTCACGCGACGTCGCATCCGTATAACCGAGAACGTTGCGTCCGTATTCTATGACCGCTATCTGCATACCCAAACATATCCCGAAATACGGTTTGTTGTTTTCCCTGCAATATTTGGCGGCGGTTATCATGCCCTCTATGCCGCGGTCGCCGAAACCGCCCGGGACTATAACGCCGTCCGCGCAATCGAGATAATCGGCTACGGTGCTGTCCGTAAGTTTTTCGGCGTCTATCCATTTGAGATCGATCTTTACGCCGTTATGTATACCGCCGTGAGTAAGCGCCTCGACGACGGAAAGATATGCGTCGTACATCTGAACGTACTTTCCGACAAGAGCGATGGTCACCGCGCCCTGTCTGTTCTTTGCCATTTCGACCATGGCGCGCCAATCGTCGAGCTGCGGCGCATTGTCGGGCAGACATAATTCACGCGTTACGATATCGCCTATGCCGCTGTTAAGCAACAATAACGGAACTTCGTACAAAAGATCGGCGTCGCGGTTTTCTATGACGCAATCGGGTTCGACGTTACACGACATAGCAAGCTTTTCCTTCAGCTTGTTGTCTATGGCGCGGCTGGTACGCAAAACTATAAGATTTGGCGAGATCCCGAGCGACCGCAGCGTCTTGACCGAATGCTGCGTGGGCTTGGTCTTTACTTCGCCGCTCGAAGTTATGGTAGGAGCCAGCGTAACGTGAACGAACAGACAGTTTTCCCTGCCGACGTCGTTGCTCACCTGACGTATCGCTTCTATAAACGGAAGACTTTCTATATCTCCGACAGTTCCGCCTATCTCCGTTATGACTACGTCCGCATCTATCTTTTTCCCTACCGAATAAATAAATTTCTTTATCTGGTTGGTTATGTGCGGAATGACCTGAACGGTCTCGCCGTTATACACTCCGTCGCGCTCGTTCTGGAGCACGGTGGAATACACCTTACCTGTCGTAAGATTGGAAAATTTATTTAAATTTTCGTCGATAAAACGCTCGTAATGTCCGAGATCGAGATCGGTCTCCGCACCGTCTTCGGTGACGAACACCTCGCCGTGCTGATACGGACTCATCGTGCCGGGATCGACGTTTATATACGGATCGAGTTTTTGCGCTATTACCTTAAGTCCTTTCGATTTGAGGATAAGCCCCAAACTCGCCGCAGTTATGCCTTTTCCCAGACCGGAAACCACTCCGCCTGTTACGAAAATATACTTTTCCATGTTTTTCTCCGTTTGTTTATCGCTAATATAATATATGTTTTTTACGGATATGTCAATAGTAAAATAACGTAAAGCCGCCGAAACATCAAAACAATGTTTACAAGCGGCTCTTTTACCGTAATAACGTTACTTCTTCTTGTTTACAAACGCACCGTGCCCCTGAACACTTCCTGCGCTTCTCCGGTAAGGAAGACCGTTTCGTCGGTGTAACGTATGATAAGTTCGCCGCCGGGCAACCTGACGGAAATATCGGTATCCTTATCGCACTTGCCGTTGAGCACCGCTGCAACCGCCGCCGCGCAAGCGCCGCTGCCGCACGCCATAGTTTCGCCGGTACCGCGTTCGTATACGCGCAGTTTGACGTGCGTTCTGTCTATTATCTGTAAAAACCCTACATTGACGCCCTCGGGGAAAAGCGATCTGTCGTCGCCGAGCAGTCTGCCGACGCCTTCCACGTCATAGTTCTGAACGTCGGGAACAAACACCGTACAGTGAGGATTGCCCATTGATATACATGTTATTTCGAATTTTCCGCACGGCGTTTCGATCTCGCGCGCTATAACGCTGTCGCCGGGCAAGCGTACGGGTATCTTCTGCGGTTCGAGTATCGCCGCGCCCATGTCCACCTTGACGGAATTGACCTTGCCGTCACGCGCGAAAAGCTTGAGTTTTTTTACTCCCGAAAGCGTATCGACGGTTATGTCCTGCTTATCGGTCTTGCCGTTGTCGTAAAGATACTTTCCGACGCAGCGTATTCCGTTGCCGCACATCTTACCTTCCGACCCGTCCGAGTTGAACATACGCATTTTCGCGTCGCACGTTTCCGACGGACAAATAAATATCACGCCGTCGCCGCCTACGCTGAAATGTCTGTCGGACAAATTTACGGCTATAGATTCCATATTTCCCGGCTGTTTTGTAAGACAGTCTACATAAATGTAATCGTTGCCGCAGCCCTGCATTTTTATAAAGTTGAGCCGCTGACGTTCCGTACGCATATCGTTGATATCGACAAGCTCCGTATTGTTTTGGCTGTAACGGCTTTTGAGAGCGCGCGCAAGCGCGTTTGCCGTGTCGATTGCCGTCAGACAAGGTATGCCGCGCGTTACCGCTCTGCATCGCAGACGCACGTCGTCATGCGTCGGAACTCTGCCGCGCGTGGATGTGGACACAAGATAATCTATCTTACCCGAGTTCAAAAGCGTCATGGTGTTTTCGCCGGGAGTCTCGTTAAGCTTTGCGGCTACGGTAACCTTCATGCCCGATCTGCGTATAACTTCGGCGGTACCTGCCGTAGCGTACAGATCGAAACCGAGTTCGTAATAGTTTTTGGCGACTCCTACTATCTCCGCCTTATCGCTGTCGCGTACAGTCATGAGAATGCCGCCGCGGCGTTTCATTTTATAGCCCGCCGCCACAAGTCCTTTGTACAAAGCCTCGTCGAGCGTTTTACCTATTCCGAGCACTTCGCCCGTCGACTTCATTTCGGGTCCGAGATGGGTGTCGAGATCGGTAAGCTTTTCAAACGAGAATATAGGCACTTTGACCGCAACGTACGGCGCGGACGGATAAAGTCCGGTACCGTAACCGAGCTTTTTAAGCTTTTTGCCTACCATACATTCTGTGGCGAGTTTTATCATCGGCACACCCGTGACCTTGGATATATACGGTATGGTGCGCGACGAGCGCGGATTGACTTCTATAACGTATATCTTACCGTCGCTTATAATGTACTGAATGTTTACAAGCCCTTTCGTATCGAGCGCTGTGGCGAGCTGTCTGGTATACTCGATTATTTCTTCTTTGTTTTTGTCCGAAATATTCTGCGACGGATAAACCGCAATAGAGTCGCCGCTGTGTATTCCGGCACGCTCGATATGCTCCATTATCCCGGGGATAAGGATATCTTCGCCGTCGCAAATAGCGTCGACTTCTATCTCCGTGCCCATGACGTACTTATCTATGAGCACTATGTTGTCGGGATTGCCGTCGAGGATTATCGACATATATTCCTTGACGTCGTCGTCCGAAAACGCGATTATCATATTCTGACCGCCCAAAACGTACGACGGGCGCAAAAGCACGGGATAACCGAGCGCGTTGCCTGCTTCGAGCGCCTGCTCTGTAGTTTTTACGGTATGTCCCTGCGGCCGCGCTATGCCCAGCTTTTCGAGCAACGCGTCGAACCTTTCGCGGTCCTCCGCGGCGTCTATCGAATCGGCAGGCGTACCGAGTATGCGTACGCCTTTTTCGGACAGGTGTTTGGTAAGTTTTATAGCGGTCTGTCCGCCGAACGCCACGACGACGCCGTACGGACGTTCGGTGGCTATAACGTTGTCTACATCCTCTTCGGTGAGCGGCTCGAAATATAGCCTGTCCGCCGTATCGAAGTCTGTGGACACCGTTTCGGGATTGTTATTGACTATAGCAACGTCGTAACCCAGCTCTTTAAGTTCCCAAACGCAGTGAACGGACGCATAGTCGAATTCTATGCCCTGTCCGATACGTATAGGGCCGGACCCGAATACAATAACGCGTTTGGCATTGCTGTGTTTTTCTTCGATGTATTCCTTTGCTTCGTTTTCGTCGTCGTAAGTAGAATAGAAATAGGGCGTTTCCGCTTTGAATTCCGCGGCGCACGTATCGACGGTTTTAAACACCGCGCGGCGGCGCATGGGAAGCTCTCGACCCGAAATGTTTTTGAGCGCGGAATCCAAATAGCCCAGCCTCTTGCCCTGCATGTACTGCGCTTTCGTCATTTGCACGCCGGCGATCGACTTTTCGTAATCGACAAGATTTTCTATCTTATGCAAAAACCACTTGTCTATCTTTGTTATATCGGCAATGCGGTCGATGCCGATACCCCGTTTTATAGCCTCGTAAATTACGAACAGCCGATAATCGGTCGCAGGCATCAGCTTGCCGATTATCTCTTCGTCGGTCATTGCGGAATAATGCGGATCGTCGAGCGTGCCTGTGCCGAACGCGCCGCGTACCGCTTTCAGCAAGCCCATTTCGAAGCTCGGCGCGATAGCCATGACTTCGCCGGTAGCTTTCATCTGCGTACCGAGCGCGCGTTTGGCGTATACGAATTTATCGAACGGCCACTTGGGCAGTTTGACGACGCAGTAATCTATAGCCGGCTCGAAGCAGGCGCACGTCTTGCCCGTGACCGCGTTTTGGATCTCATCGAGAGTGTATCCCAGCGCAATGAGCGCCGTTACCTTGGCTATGGGGTAACCGGTAGCTTTGGACGCAAGCGCGGACGAACGCGAAACTCTGGGGTTTACTTCTATTACCGCATAATCGCTTGAATCGGGATCGAGCGCAAACTGACAGTTGCAACCGCCTTCGATCTTAAGATGCGTTATTATATCGAGCGCAGCGGACCGCAACATTTGATAGTCCTTGTCCGAAAGCGTCATAGTAGGCGCTACGACTATGCTGTCGCCCGTATGAATGCCGACGGGGTCGAGATTTTCCATCGAACATACGGTGATCACGTTACCGAGCTTGTCACGCATTACCTCGAATTCTATCTCTTTCCAGCCGTAAATGCTCTTTTCGATAAGAGTCTGATGTATAGGCGAAAGCTCCAATCCGCCGCGCGTTATCTCGCGCAGTTCCTTTTCGTTTTCCGCAATACCGCCGCCGGCACCGCCCAACGTAAACGCAGGACGCACTATTACGGGATAACCTATCGAATTCGCAAACGACACCGCCGCTTCCACGTCCGTAACGACGTCGGACGGAACGCAGGGCTGGTTTATCTCTAGCATCGCCTGTTTAAACAGCTCGCGGTCTTCCGCTTTGTCTATCGTATCGGGCCGCACGCCCAAAAGCCGTACGCCGTGCTCGGCGAGAAAACCCGATTTGGCAAGCTCCATGGAAAGAGTAAGCCCCGTCTGTCCGCCGAGACCGGGCAGTATGCTGTCCGGTTTTTCTTTTAATATTATCCGTTCCAAAGTCGGCACGGTGAGCGGTTCGATATATATGGCGTCCGCCATAGCCTTGTCGGTCATAATCGTCGCCGGGTTGGAATTGACCAAAACCACTTCGATCTTTTTGCTTTTGAGCGTTCTGCACGCCTGAGTGCCCGCATAGTCGAACTCCGCCGCCTGTCCTATTGTGATAGGTCCCGAACCTATGACGAGCACCTTTTTTATACTTTTATCTGCCGGCATGATATTCCTCCATGAGCTTTATGAAACGCTCGAACAAAAACTCCGTATCTTTAGGTCCGCCGCACGCCTCGGGGTGAAACTGCACCGAAAACGCAGGGGCGTTCAAGTAGTCTATGCCCTCGACCGTTTTGTCGTTGGCGTTTACG
>CAJUBY010000047.1 GCA_910585055.1 uncultured Christensenella sp.
GTACACATGATAGATATATTCCGCGGCGAACCGACAGAGCCGAAAAAGCAAAAAGCGCCCGCCGATATAAAGCTTAAAGATCTGTTTACTGAAATACGCGAACATTACGATACTTATACGCTCGACGACGCCGCAAAGTTCATGGGCATGAACCCGAGCTATCTTTCCCGTATATTCACCGACAAGACGGGAATGCACCTTATGCGCTATATCAATTCCGTGCGAGTAGAGAAAGCGGTGGAAATGCTTTTACGCGGCGACGGCAACGTGACCGAAGTCGCGGACAAATGCGGTTTCGGCACCATACGCAATTTCAACCGTATATTCAAACTGCTTACCGGCTACGCTCCGTCCGCCTTGCCAAAAGGCTATGTGTATGCCGCGACCGACGCGGAACACGGCGAAACGAACGTAAACCCCACTCTGTTCGGCTGCGAACTGGTGGAATGTTCGTCGGTCAAATGATCCGATCTCGGTCTGTATTACGAAAACAATACGCCTCGACGCATAAATGTTTCGAGGCGGTTTTATTAAACAAATCGGCTTTTACCGTACCGCGGCGATCGATCTTGTTTCTATCGATACGCTTTGTTCCATACGTCACATCATCGGCGCGATAAGGCGCAGCAGACTTCTTCCGAGACGGGTCGTAAGAAGCACGTCGTTTATTTTATCCTTGTCCACTTCCTTGCTCACCTTGATCGTAGAGGTAAAATCGGCTTTCATATCGGCGATGGTATCTACGTTATACAGTATAGCGCCGTCCTCGTAATGAAGGTAGAACGAACGGTAATCCATATTACACGTGCCTATAAACGCGCGTTCGTCGTCTACGATCACCATTTTCGCGTGGATAAAGCCGGGAGTGTACGTATAAACCTTTACTCCCGCTTTTACCAATACGGGTACGAACGATTTTGTAGTTGCGTACACGATCTTTTTGTCCGGTATATGCGGTATTATTATCCGAATATCCACGCCCGACCGCGCGGCGTCTATAAGCGCCGACTGTATCTCATTATCGAGTATAAGATAGGGCGTGGTTATATACACGTATCGTTTGGCGGTAGATATCAGATTTATGAACGCGCTTTCTATCAGATGCTCGTCTCTGCCGGGTCCGGACGACAGCGGTTGCACGTAACCTACCGCGTCCGCAGAATACGACGTACCGACGTATTTGTAATAATCTACTTTTTCGTCGGACAGTATGCTCCAGAACGACAGGAACATCGCGGTAAAGCTCCATACCGCGCCGCCCGTAAAACGCATGTGAGTATCCTTCCAGTGTCCGAACCGTACTACCTTATTGGCATACTCGTCGGCGATATTGTTTCCGCCGGTATAAGCCGTTTCGCCGTCTATCACGGTTATCTTTCTGTGCGAGCGGTTATTAAGGCGTATATCGAACGACAACGTTATCTTATTGAACGGCAAGACCTTTACACCGCCTTCCTGCAATCGTTTTATCCCCTTTTTGGGCAGCGTGAACATACTCCCAACGTCGTCGTATATGAGTTTTACGTCAACGCCGGCACGCGCGCGTTCTATGAGCGCGGCTTCTATACCGTCCCATATCTCGCCGTGCTCGTATATGAAATACTCCATAAATATAAACTTCTTCGCTCCGCGTATATCTTCGAGCAGCGCCGGAAAAAATTCGTCGCCCAAGCTGTAATACGTCGTAGACGTGCCGCCGTACACAGGGTAAGATCCGGCGTTTAGAACAAGATCCGCACACGTGGAGCCGGTCGGATTGAGCGACGCCCTCGCGTCGAGCAGTTTGGCATTCGTCATGTTGAGTAGCACTTGCGACACGTCGGCGGCACGCCGGAGTTTTTTGCGCACACGACGCGGCGTATGCTGTCTGCCGAAAAACAAATACACAAGCCACCCGAAAGCAGGCGCTATCAGTATCAGCATACACCACGACAGCTTGTAGCTGGGATTCATATCGCGCGAAACGATGTACAGGCATATCAAAAAACTGCAAAACTCAAAAACTATCCAGATCCACCAAAATTGCGCGGCGGCGTAAAGCACGCCTAAAACGATTAGCGCGATCTGTATAAAAAACGACAATACCGTTATTGCCGCTTTCTGTGTTACCAGTTTTAACAGTTTCCGGAACATACATCATTAGTTTACCACACGGGTAAGATTTAATCAAGCATATATATCAAAAAGTAAAACAGCGTCAACACCGCACAAAAATTATAACGGACCGAGTAATCAGTCCGTTATTGCGATAGTTTTAATATTTTAAAAGCAATAAGCTACGGCACGGGCAACCGTGCGCCGTACGGCAATATCTGTCCGCCGTCATAACTTTTCCAACAGCTTTCTGTCCGCCGCCATACGCTTAAGCCTGCGAATGGTCTGCGCGCGCGATTTTATGAGTTTTTGCTCGGCAAAATAAAGTTCTCTGTCCCGTTCGTCCAAAGAATCCAAAAACGCCTGCTTATCCGCCTTTTTGCGTTCGGCGTCCGCCTTGCGTTTTGCGCGCTGTTCATCGGTAAGCGGTTTGGACGGACGTTTTACGCCTTCCTTTTTATGCGCCGTCCTGTACTCGTTTATCTTTGCCTGTTCGTCGGGCGACAGCGGTACGGCGGAAGAAAGCAATGCGTTCAACTGCTCCGCCTGCTCAAGCTCGAGCAGCGCCGACTGTGTTCTGTATTCCGTAAAAGCGGCATTATCCGCCGAATCGGACGTACCGTCTTTAGGCAGACGTTCGCGTTCCTGCGCCGGCGGCAGGATGTTTACGGGCGACGCAGAAACACCCGGCGCTATCTCGACAGCTCCGCCCGGCAGAGCGCTCAGCACTTCCGCCGCTGCGACGTTTGCGGATACCGGAGTAGACAACGCCGCCTGACGTACGGGAATATTCGGATCGAACGCACCCTTACCGTTAAACAGCCTGTCCGGGCCGAGCGGGACGTTGGGCTCGGGCAACTCCGGATATATGATATTCTTTTCGAGCGGCTGACCTATAAAAAAGTCGGGCGCCGTAGGTATACTCGTCTCGCCTATCTCCTCGAGATTGGGCGCGATGTCGGCACGCAGCCTTACGCCCTGTTGACATAGGATTATGCCGTCGGCGGTCTGCACCGGAGTAAGCATTATATGCTTGTCGCCGGACAGCGTAGTAAGTACCAATGTCTGTCCGTCCTCCGCCTGCCTCAGTGTAGCGCCGACGGACAGCGCCGCAGCCAAAGACGCAGGGGTATCGGGCGCCGGCAGCGAATCCAGCATTGCCGCTGTCTCGGGCGTCTGCGGAAGCTCGAAGTTGGTCGCGCCTATAAACTCGTTAAGCCGTTCGGCGACGCGTTTGCTCTCCGACCGGGTTTTGGGCTGTTCCGTGACCATTCCCAAAACATCCATCACCGCCGTTATCTCGTGAACGTTGTCGTAGCGCAGACTTACGTTGGAAAGCGCCTGCGTTCCCTTTTTGAGCGCAGCGGTCTCCAAAGCTTTGCGCCTACCGTATTTTGCATAGTATTTTCCGACGAAAAGCGCCGCGGCGAGAGACACAAGCAGAAACAAAAGCAAACTTATGCCGAATCCCGTTTTCAAAAACCCGAACAGCGATCCGAAAAACGCGCACTTCCGTCCGGTGTATATGCCGACAACGTCGCGCCATTTGGGTTTGTACGGATCGTCCTCGGCGGCATTGTCGCCGCGTGTCGTATACACAGTCTCGCCGTTTGCATCGGAAATCACTTCCACAACTCTGTGCGTTATAAGAACAGTATCTCCGTCGGCGGTCTTAAATTTATATGTTATAACAGTGCCGTCCTTACTTTCGCGCGACGTGCTCGGTCGGATCTCGCCCGTGTCAGTCGGTATTTTCGCGGCTATCATATACCCTTTGGGAATTTCGGGATCCATGGAGTCGGATGTAACGGAAAACAGTCGGCGATCTCCGAACGTCGGATAATAGCTGTCGGCAAACGCGGACAGCAACGCATTGACTGTAAGAGCGAAGATCAAAACGGTAAGCAGCGCAATTCCGATCACTGCAAAAACACGTGCCGCGCCTTTGCGTTTTTTCGTATTTTTAGCAAAGTCCCCCGTCGGACTTTGCATCGGCAGGTTTTCCATATCCGATTTATTATACCACGGTTTTCGTTCCGTGTCAATAACGGCAACGGGATTTTAACGTATAAGCCCACGTCGAGCTCTGTTTATCCGTGCACCTCTCCGCGACGAAGCCGTAAAAGGATAAATACGTGGCGGTCAAAGCTTTAGCGCATCGTGCAAAATAAAATATACAAAATGACAAACGGACGCTTTCGCGTCCGCCGCCTTTATATGAGAGAAACGATGAGTATCATTCTTTTACCGCGCCGGCAGTCAGTCCGTTTACCATGTATTTTACAAGACAGAAGTACAGGACTATTATAAATACCGAGCCTGCCGCGAACCGAGCGAACTCCGTATCGCCGAGGCTCATAAGCCCTACCGCTACGGTATACATATCTTTGTTTTTCAAAAGCAGTTTGGGCAAAATAAAGTCCGACCACGGCCATGTAAAGGAAGTAAGCAACGTGTATATTATCATGGGCATGGCAATCGGCAGCGTTATCCTTATAAACACTTTAAAATTACTTGCGCCGTCTATCCTTGCCGCCTCGTACATGGAGTTGGATATAGTATCGAAAAATCCTTTTTGAGTCAGATACCCCATAGGCGCGCCTGCGGAATAGATAAGAACAAGTCCCCAAAGATTGTCTATCATGTCGAACTGCGTCATAAGCATGTACACCGCGGTCATCGCCATAAAAGACGGGAACATACCCAGTACCATCGTGGTTTTCATAATTCCCTTGCGCGAGCCGAAACGGAACCGCGACATCACGTATGCGGTGAGTATAACCAGCAAACTGCCCAAAACCGACGAACACACCGCAACGATAAGCGTATTCAAAAACCACTGCGGATAATTATATGTCTTTGTATCGGTAAACAGCTTTACAAAGGTATCGACGCTGTACGAGCTCGGGAAAAAGCCCTTGAACGTATACATCGAGCCGCTTTCCGAAAACGATGCAAGTATAAGCCACAGCACCGGGAAAAAGAATACCGCCGCTATCGCCAGCAACCCCAAATACGTAAAAAAGCATTCGGCGAAACGTTTGAACGTAAAGCGTTTGGATATGCGCGATTTTTTGATGCGCTTGTTAATAAGCTTATCAGCTTTACTGATCTTCATCTATACATATCCTCCTTTGCGTACGACGGGGATTTAATGTAAACGAACAGCGATATAACCGACGAAATAATAAATATGATTATGCTTATAGCCGCGCCGAGCGAATAGTGTTTGTTATCTATCGACAGACTGTACAGCCAGTTTATCAAAAGATCGGTATCGCTCGCAAGGAAGTACCCGTCCACTATCAATCCGCCGCGCAGGAAGTAGAACACGCCGAAGTTGTTGAAGTTTGCCATAAACTGCCCTATCAAAACGGGCGTCGTGGCGAAGATCACAAACGGCAACGTTATTTTTACGAACTGTGTCCACGGGCTGGCGCCGTCTATCCTTGCCGCCTCGTAAAGATCGGGATTCAAATTGGCAAGTATGCCGGTCGCAAGCAGCATACTCGACGGCACGGACAGCCACGCGTTTACAAGCCAGCCTATCGTCCTCGCGCTCCATTTGGAGTCTATACCGAAAAACAGCTTGCCTGTTCCGCCGAATTTTTCTATGTAGTAGTTTATCGGACCTTGGTTTGCGAACATAAACTTAAACGCAAGCAAAGTTATAAACCCGGGCACCGCGTATGCAAGCACGGGGAATGCACGCCATACCTTTTTGCCCTTTACTATTTTTTTGTTTAAAAGTAATGCGATACCCAGTCCGCCGAAATAGTTGAGGAACGTAGACATGACCGCCCAAAGTATGTTCCACCCAAGTATCTTTACGAAAGTCGAACCGATAAGCCCGGTCGAGAACAGCTGTTTGAAGTTGGCGAAACCGATCCAACTCACGAGAGAGCCGGAAAGAACTATCTGTCCGCTGTAATCGGTGAACGCCAGAAATATCATGAAGATTATAGGCAGTATGTTAAATACGAAAACGCCTATCACCGGCAACACCAACGCCGTAACGTAAAAGTATTTGTCAAACATGCTCGCAAACGACTGCAGGAAACCCGGAGTCGAATTGCCGCGCGCGACATAATCGAAAGTGCGCTGTGCGTCACGTATGTTTGCCATATGTACCGCGATGTAAAATCCCGTAAAAATAAAAGCGAGCGTACCGAGCAGCATCATTATTACAGAATTATCGCCTTTTATACCCAGCCACGGATTGGCAGGGACGACGCCCAGCGAAAAAAAGTCATACATCGCCTCGCCGCCGGCAAGAACCATATACGTAACGTACGCGGCAACTACAAGCAAAAACAGTATGCCTTTAACTATCTGTTTCTGCATTATCTGACCCAGTCCGGGCAGACACATAGACGCCTTGACGGGGCGCGGCGCGTTCTTGATATAATACAGCCGCGCAGCCGTTCTTTCGGGTATGCGTTTGAATTTTCCGCCTATCCCGAAGAAAAAGCCTTTAAACCGTCCGGGCAGAGCTTTGAACCAATCGCCCAGTCTTTTACCTACGGGCGGTTTGCCGTGGTATATACCGTCTTCCACTTATGTTCCCTCCCTTATTTGATTATTTATTACCGAAAGTATATATAGCGTTGTATATATTGGTGTTGACCGATCTCAACAGCGCGTCGAGCGCGCCGTAATCGCACTTACCGTTTGCCGCGTAAAACTTTTTACCGCTTTCTCTGTACGGGTCGGTAGCTATCTCGACAAACGCCGTACGCAGCGGCGTCCATATCTGATCTGCGCCCTGTATGGTCGGCATTATTTTGATCAGACCCTTTTCAGCCATTTCGAACAGCATGTGCGCGACGTCGGACTGTACCGTACATGCTTGGTTGCTGTCCTCGCGCACGGGCGAAACGCCCAAATACTCGTTGCGCTTGACGACCATTTCGTGGCTGGTCGCATAATTGAGAAACGCGAGCGAAGCTTTGGGATACTCGGTATACGAGCTTATGGCATAACCATTAATACCGCCCATAACAACGGAATCGATCAGCTCGCCCTCCGTTTCCTTAAGATCGCCGGACTTGGGCAATGCAGGGATAGGTGCGGCGACTATGTTCTCCGCAGCGGCGGCTTTTGCCTGCGCATCCGTCATGCCGCGTTTCTTATACACTTTGGCAAGTTCGTCTATCATCGTGCCGTACATGTCCTGCGTATTGTTTACGGCAAAGTACGCGCCCGATGCCAGTTCACTTTCGCGCGCTACGGTAATACTGTCGTCGATACAGCCGCTGTTCATGCTTTCGGCAAGCTGTAAGATTATGCCCGCGCCCAGCTTGGCATCGCCTGCGGCGAACCCTATATCGCGCGTGTCGGTATCGTTGCTGCCGAACACGTACGCACCGTAAGAAAACAGATAACCGCACGAAAAGTACGGGTCGAACAGAGATTGCATAAATCCGTAATTGCTGCTGTTTTCGGTATGGCGCTGCGCTCCGAACCTGTACATGGCGCGCATATCTTCTTCCATATCGGGTACGCCGTTGCCGTTTGCATCCCACTTATCCTGCCAGTCTTCCGGCAGCAGATCTTTTCTGTAATACATCATGGGCGCTTGGATATTCACGCCAACGCCCATAAAATATTCGGCGTTACGGTAAGAGTATGTATAAGTTGTTTTGGCAAGTTCCGGAAGCTGTGCATACGCATCAAGCTTATCGACAGGCAACGGAGTAATATGTTTCCCCGTGCAATACTTCATAAGCATGTCGTTAGCCTGATAAAGCACGTCGGGACCGTAGCCGTACTGACCGTTTTCGGCAAGATCGGAGTACTGATCCTGATTTGCGTCTACGGCGATTATATTGTATTCTTTATACTTTTCGTTGAACCCGTCGAGCAGCAGCTTTAAATATCCGGACGCCTTTGCGGTATCGTTTTCCAGTACATGCAGCTTTATGGGCTTTTCCGCGGTGCCGCGCTCGATGTCGCCTTCGAATTTTTCGTAAAGCGCCGCGAGCGACTGCTCCGCATATTTTTCGCGCATACCGCCGCCGTTACATGCGGCAAGCGATGCGGCGGTCAAGCCGCAAAGCGCTACGCTTAAAAATCTTTTCGCTTTATTCATATCCGCTCCTTTCTTGATTGCGTTTTTATTCGGCGATAACGGCATAGCTTTTTGCCGCTACGTTCTTCCCACGCGACGAAAGCGCGTTTTCCGTATTATTCACAAGCAGCGTAACGGTCTGTCCCACAGCTCTGCGTTCCGCAACGAACAAACCGTTTTCACACGAAAACGATACGCTTCCCTCCTGCAGCGCACGCAGTTTTTTATACTTTAAAACTTCCTTTACCTTTTTAGCAAATTCTCCGTCGCCGGGTATAAAACATCTGCGGTTATCGGGATCGTATCCGCCCTCAAGCGGTATTTCCGTGCCGTAATACACCATAGACGCTCCCGGCATAAACACCTCTATAGCCAAGGCGCAAAGCAGTTTCTCTTTGTCCGCGCCGCACATAGTATAAAATCTGTGCGTGTCGTGGCAGTCCAAAAGATTGAGCATCATAAGGTTGACCTGTTCCGAATTTCGCATAGTCAGTTCGTTTAGCCTGAAACACAGTTCCTCTGTAGTGAGTTTACCGTACGCAAAATAGTCGAGCATCGCCTTTGTAAACGCATAGTTCATTATGGAATCGAACTGATCGCCGCGCAGATAGCTTCTGCTGTCGTGCCAGTTTTCGCCTATAAGTACAATATCGCTGCCGAGCGCTTTTATCCGCTTTCTGAATACGCGCCAAAAATCGTGGCTTACCTCGTCGGAAACGTCGAGCCGCCATCCGTCGATACCGTAATTTTTTATCCAATATTCGCCCACGTCGCACAGATACTTTTGCACCTGCGCGTTGGAAGTGTTCCACTTCGGCATGTAATCGCATTCCGCAAACACCTCGTAATTGAGCGGACGTTTGGTGGGTTTGTCGCCGTTGATTATAAACCAATCGCGGTACGGCGAAGCAGCGCCTTTTTCGCACACGTCGCGGAATTCCCTCAAATGCTCGCTGCAATGATTGAAAACAGCGTCGAGTATAACGCGCATTCCGCGCTTTTTACACTCGGACATAAGGTTCTCGAACGCCTCGTTTCCGCCGAAATCGGGATCGACGTTATAATAATCGCTGATGTCGTATTTGTGGTTGGACAGCGAAGTAAATATAGGCGTCAGATACAGAGTGTCGACACCGAGGTCGGCAATACGATCGAGTTCTTCCGCTATACCCCACAGATCGCCGCCGGCAAAACTTTTCGGAGTAGGCTTACCGCCCCACTCCATGTTTATGCCGTGTCTGTGTTCCGTTTTGCCGCTGCGCTTGAATCTGTCCACGAATATCTGATATACTACGGCTCGGCTGAGCCAATCGACACAAGGCATAACGTCGTTTTTATTAATGTATGCAAGCTGAAAAAAATTGTAAAACGCTACCGAAAAATCGTAGCTTTCCGTCGCCCCGTCCTCCGAATAGTAATACTTGTTTCCGTCTGCGTCCGTAAGCAGAAAGATATACGCCAACCGCGTATCGCTCAATTTCAGTTTGACGGTAAAATAATCGAACAACCCGTCGCTCGCGGCAAGCCGCATGGACACGACGGATCTGTACTTGTAAAAAGCGTGTTTACTGCCGTAAATGACCGATACGTCGGCAAGATCGCCGCGCGCCGCGCGCAGCCGCAATTCTACGGTCCGGCTGTCGACGGCATAGCCGTACAGCGAATCCGATTTATGGTATAATGCGTATTTATTCATAATTCGAGCCTTGACAATGATGTTTGGTTTTGATATAATATTATCATGAAAACCGACGACAAAAAAATCAAAAAGCGCGTCACGATAAAAGATGTTGCAACCGCCGCGGATGTATCCATAGCAACGGTCTCGTACGTTCTCAACAACACGCCCGGGCAGTCCATAGGCGACGATACGCGCAAAAAAGTTTTACAGTTTGCGAATATTCTCGGTTACGAATGCAACGTTATGGCGCGGTATCTTGCGACGGGAAAAACAAATTCCGTTTCCGCAGTGATCAAGGACATACCGTCGGTAGGCGCGCAGTATTATCTTAAATTGATGACGGAGCTATCCGTGCTGCTCAACAGACAGAATTACGATCTTAAGATCACGGACTACGCCGAGGCGTGCGAAAGAAATTCTTTTTGCGACGGGTTTATTACCATAGCCCTTTCGGAAAGCGATTTCCGCGCATTTGCCGACACAAAATATGTGCCCGTTATCGCGGTGGACAGCGTTTTCGACGATTTTCTGTTCTACCGTATCAACGACGACTATGCAAACATGTACGTTCGGTCAAAGCGCGAGCTGGGTTCCGACAAGATCCGTCTGCTTACGCATGCCCTGCCCGAAGAATGTCTGCAAAAAGCTCGTGAGATATTCGACGGAGTCGACGTTATCGACGATATAGGTAAGCTTTCCGATCTCGGCAAAAACGCAGCCTACGCCACAGTATCCAAACTGCTTTACGACTGCACTAAACGGTTTTACAGCGTTGCTCATGTGAGCGCCTCGTCGGCTTTCAAAGCCTCGTCGGCAGCCGACGCCATAGTCAAAGCTATCGGGCGTGTCTGTGCGTCGCCGGAAGAACACGATATAAGAGTATAATGTGCGAAACGTTATAGACCGATACTCGGCGCGCCGCTTACGGCACGCCGAGTTTTTTCGGTCGATAAATTTTTTATTATTCGGTAGCCGTCATCGTATAGAAATCGATCTTGCCGGTCTCTATCGTGTAAACTACATTATACGTGCCGGGAGTGTTGCACTCGAAGTTGTTTGCTCCTGAAAACACTGCGTTGGCATCGCCATCTGTGCCGAGTGCGGAAAGACCCAGAAAATCACCGTTACCGGTGGTCTCACCCTTGGAATACTTCGCAAATCCGAAAGTTACTTTTTTGCCTTCCGTGACGATCAGCGTGTATTCGTACTTAGTCTCGTCCTGAGAGATAGTCATTCTGTACTCTTCGGAAAAACCGTGCTGCCAATTGGTCTGCGTTCCTATATTATCGCCTTTGATGTAAATATCGTAGATGTCGGGCGAATTGGGCGTGACCGTGATGATTTTGGAATAGCTGTCGAAAGTGATTACGTATTCGCCGGGAGTCACGACCTTTATATTGGCATTGCTTGTGCTCGCTCTTTCGAAAGCAGCCGAGGCTACCATGTGATCGTATTGATAAAGCGTATCCGCAGTATTGTTGGTCGTAGGCGTTTCCCCTGCCTTGCATGCGCGGATCTGGAACTCCTTGCCCTCTCTCAATTCCATGATTTTGGAATATACGCCGGATCCGGGCGCCGTTTCCGTGAGTTTGAAATCTTCGGGAGCGTTCACAAAAGCATTCCATTTATCCGCCACCGCATCTCCGTCGATATAGTAATCCAAAGCGGCGGGCGTTTTGGTTGCATCGAAAGCTACGGTAAGCTTGCCGGTGCCGTCATCGTAAGTAAACGTGTAAGTTCCCGACGCCTTGGCTGTCATATTTCCGCCGTCGGTCGAATAACCGTCCAAATACTGTTGCGCCGTCGCGTCGAGCAAGTTGGATTTGATCGTTTTGGATCCGATGCTTACGGTCGTTTCGCCGTTTTCTATCTTGGAAACATGCGACTGGAACATAAAGCTGTCGTTTGCTTTGAGATATACAGACATGGTATACGTCTTGCCGTTGCGTTTCATCTGCATGTCGGCATTAAGCATATCTTTCCAATTCGTTATATTTTTTCCCTTTATATAAAAATCGGTTATCGTTACTGCGTTTTCTTTAACATCGCCGTTGCGCACCCAATCGATCTTATCGTAGGTGCCCATATTGTAATTTTCTTTTTTCTCTTCCGAATATCCGTTGCCGGCGGTATTGTAGTAGTCGTCTCCGGGATATGTCCTGAGCGTAAACGTATAATTTCCGGAATACAGACATTTTATGTTTGTGGTCTTGGCATTTTCCGAATAAACGCTGCCGTTGCCCGTAAACATTTCGGTGCCGTTATCCGCAAGCTTCGCCATATATCCGAATCCGCGCTGATTGCGCCAACCCGTATCTATAGCAAACTGGAACTCGTCGCCTTCCTTGACATCGCAGGTTATTTTATATTCGTTTTTGTCCGCGGTCTTGGTCATGGCATGATCGTCTGTTATCACCTTTCCCCAGTTGGATTCGAACAAAAGTTTACTGGTTCCCGACCCCACTATGTAGTAGCTGCGCGTATCCGCTTGATACTTGCTGAACCCTGCGTATACGGAAGTATTTTTTGTAAGTTCTTCGGAAAAATCGAAAACATGGCTCTTACTGGGCGTTGCAAACCAATTGACAAAATCGTACCCGTTTTCTTTTTCGGGTTCGAACTTGCTAGCTACCCCCCCCCGTGCGATTTTTTCGGTTTTTATGACCTTCATCTGTCCGACGTTTGTTGTTCCGGTAGCATCATAATAAGTGATGGTAATTTTTCCGTCGTCACCGCCTTTTTCGTCGTTGCCGCATGCCGTCAACGCCCCTACGCCGACAGCCAAGCACAAAGCCGAAATCAGTAGTTTTTGCACTTTTTTCATCATAGACCTCCGTCCTTATATTGTTTGTTCAAGTCAAAGCCGCCCGTTCAACTCCTGATACGACGAACTACTTAAACGTTTAACTATATTATACAAACAATTATTAAAAAGTCAAGGGTTTTTTGAAAATTTGTGAAAAATTTTTTACTGTACAGGATGCGCCAAACGCTTGCCGACGGCATACGGCTTTGATATAATATACTCATGACTAATCTGGAGCTTATGCGAATATCCGAAAACGCCGACGAAGACGCCTTCGAACAAGAAGATTTTACGCAGAACAGACGGTCGGCAAAAGAGATATACGACGACTTTTACGACGACGTAAAACAGCCGTCGAGATATATCAAAGAAGACTGGTAAATTCTCGCCTATCCGCCTCTTTTAATATAAATTATTCTGTATATTGTAAAGTTCGCCGACGCGGATCTTATAATTCTTTTGTAAGATCGAGCGCCGCCTCGGACGGAAATACAAAAACGTAAAAGCACGTTTACATGTCGGCTAACGAAATGTACGACAAACGGCGGACCGGTAATATCGGTCCGCCGTTTTGTATCGGTTTACTTTTATATATTTACTTTAATAATGCTTTAAATGCCGTCGTAACGTTCGCTCAACGTATACGGTTAATGTGTGATATTTCCGAGCTATACAAGATCGTCCTTGAGCGTGCGGTCGAAAAGCTGTTCCATGACCGTACGGGGCTGGATCTTATCGAGTATCATAGTATTGACGGCGTTTGTTATAGGCATATCCACGCCGTGCTTATCTGCGAGCAACGCCATTGCGCGCGCGGTATGCACGCCCTCCGCAAGTTTATCGTACTTTTTGCCTTTTGCGTAATTTTCGCCCCACATTCTATTATGGCTGTGCGCCGAAAACAGCGTCGTTTCGTAGTCGCCTATATGGCACAGTCCGTAAGCCGACAAAGGATTGCCACCCATGGCTTTTATGAGCCGCGCGACTTCTCTGCTTCCGCGCGCCATCAATGCGCCCTTAAGCGTTATCAGATTCATACCGTCGAGCACG
>CAJUBY010000048.1 GCA_910585055.1 uncultured Christensenella sp.
TAGGGCTTTTGCCCGCATATGAGAAACCCCCGGCTTCGCCGGGGGAGTTTCATTGCAAAATACTTGTGTAAATCAAGTAAATATGCTATACTGACGCAGTAAGGTATGAAAAGCCCCTAAATGTGGTTAAAACGGTAGGCAGTATTTTCGTCCTACAAACACAAAACAGAAACCGCCTACGGGCGGTTTTTGTTTTGTATGAAGCATACAGACAATACCGTCGATAATATTCTTACAGATACTACTTTAACAATCGGAACAGAAGAAACCGTACCGTGAAAAATGTCACAGAAATAAAAGACATACAACGAAGCCGAAAGGAAATAACCAAGAAAAAGAACTAAACGTTATCCGAAATGGAAGAGTTGCGAAGGATAAGAGCGAGATGAGAGATAACGAAGCCGGAACGGATCTCGTAAGAAGGAATGGGGATACCGACGAGAGAAGAAAGAAGAGAGTGGATATTGTCCGCGCGACGCAAAGCGTAAGAAATATCTCTGGAAACAGACTTGAGACTGACGGAAAAGAAAGAAGCGGTATCGCGGTAAACAGAGGAAAGAGAAGGAGCGGACAAGAAAGAGTAAAGAGAGACGGCGTGAACGAGATACTTGAAACCGAGAAGGCAAGGAGAAACGCCGCATTTAAGGACGAGTGAAGAAGCGTGAGTGAGAGAGGAAGAAGGTAAAGAAGACATGATAAAAGACTCCTGAAAAAAAGACAGAGTGGAGAACCGGGGAGAGGAGAGGTAATATATTACACAGTAATAGGACGGAGAAAAGAGTGGATTCGGGAACCGGAAGAAGCAAAAAAATTTTGCGAGAACTTAAATTACTTATTAATACACTTTTCGACTGTAATATACGATAAAACAAAATCGATCGAGATAGCTATAAATATACGAAACGATTTGTGCAAAAAGTAAAGCAACTTATAATTTTCGACCGGGAATAATTGTAAACAGACTCCGACAGGGGCGAGCGTAAAAATGAATTTGTACAACTATGACCGTAAAAGGAAAAGCGTACTTTATCTGCGAAATCACGCCGCACAAGCGAGACAATGAATTTACAGGCTTTAATACAAAAGCGGAGGGCAACGGCACGAATTTTCACAAAGGGATAAAGATAGAAAAAGATACGGTATTTTATTCGGTTTATAAAGAAAATGAATACAGTTAGATTTAAGTGCGGAAGCAATACGGATAATAGGACGGATCATAAATTTATATGATCACGGCTATTATCGGAGATCGCCGTTTATTAGCTCATTCGGACTGACTTTGAATATTTCGCATAGTCTGCGTAACATGTGTATGTTGGGTTCGGATCTGCCTTGTTCCCAATTGGCATAGCAACTTTCCACTACATTAAGTTGTTCGGCTATCTGCTTTTGAGTGAGATTGCATAATTTTCTGGTTTCTTTCAAATTTTTACAAAACAATTTATCCATATAAAAATTTTACAATTCACTAGACAAAATGTCTTGACACTAGATAAAACATCTAGTATAATGAGGTTGTTGCGATAGTTTGTTCGTATAAAATATTATGTCGGGTGTGTTATGAATAGGAAATTTAACAAAAACGATAGGGCTCTGTTTCATGCTTATGTGATGGTAGATATAGTTTCCGCGGCCATATTGATATTGGGGATCGTATACGGGATTATAACGATCATTAACGGAGCATATTTAAGCGCGTGGATAATTGTTTGGGGAGTAATAATGATCGTTTTGATATCGCCCATCATTGCGTTTGTTTATTGGATAGTCAATAAATTGCTTATCAATATGTGTTGCGATATCAAGCTTATACGGAATAAGCTTTACGGCATCGATAACGATTATCTGCACGGTTTGACCGGAGACGACAGACTCGGCGGTAATATTTTTAATGACCGCGAAAAACGCATGAGATCCGAAACAAGCGATTCGCTTGATAATGTTCATGACAGTATATCTTCCGGTAACGCGGAAACGGGCGAGATAAAATGAAGAACTACATGTACCGACTGACGTAGACAAATGCGACAAGCGTTAAATCAATAAGTACGTAATATGTTACTTTTCGCATCGTTTCGAAGTCGGTAATAAGTCGGATGACTCAAACTTGAATTTTTGCAATATAAAAGCGGCAAAGATCACACAGTTCACGTGATTTTTGCCGCAGTAGGGTTTGATGGAAAAGATAATAACCGAAATACGGTAAAAGCGTAAGTTGTTATTTTATAAAAGCGCAAAAAGCTTTGTACGCCGAGTAGACGTCGGCTTTGGACACCAACTCGTAAGGTGCGTGCATGGAAAGTACAGGCACGCCCATATCAACGGTATCGATATTGTTTTTTGCGATATATTTCGCTACGGTGCCGCCGCCACCGAGATCGACTCTGCCGAGTTCGCCGGTCTGCCAGATAACGCCGTAGCGGTCGAACACGCCGCGTAGATAACCTATGTATTCCGCAGATGCGTCGTTGGAACCCGATTTGCCGCGCGCACCGGTAAATTTATTCATGGTAACGCCGCAGTTTACCATACCTACGTTGTTTTCTTCGAAAGCGGATGCAAAGCCTGGGTCGTACGCCGCCGTTACGTCGGCGGAAATGCACATCGAGTTAGAGCGGAGCACTGCCGGATTGACACCGTAGCTTTTGGCGATCTCGTTTAGTATATCGTCAATGAGGACGCACTGCATACCCGTATTGCCTTCCGATCCTATTTCTTCTTTGTCGGCAAGTATTGTAAGCACGGTCTGTTCGGTTTCCGTTTGCAGCGCGGCGGTTATCTCGGGATATGCGCAAACGCTGTCGTCATGACCGTAGGCTGCGATAAACGCGCGGTCGATCCCGACGTCTTTCGCTTTGGCTGCAGGTACGGCTTGTAATTCGGCGGATAAAAAATCCTCTTCGATCATGCCGTATTTTTCGTTTAACAGTTTTAATACGCCATTTTTGACCGAGTTTTTTTCGTCGCCTTTTTGCGGTATTCCGCCTATCAGTATATTGAGGTTTTCGGCTTCGAAACCTTCGCCGATCGTCTTTTTATTGAGATCCTGGGAAAGATGGGGGAGCAGATCGGTTATGTAAAAAACCGGATCGCAATCGTTTTCGCCTATGCCGACGGTTATTTTTCTGCCGTCTTTAAGTACGACCGTACCGTGTAACGCAAGAGGGATAGTCAGCCAATGATATTTTTTTATGCCGCCGTAATAATGTGTTTTGAGATACGCGGCGCCGGCTTTTTCGTAAAGCGGAACTTGTTTAAGGTCCAGTCTGGGACTGTCTATATGCGCGACGAGTATGCGCACGCCGTTTTTAGCGATGTCGGCGGAACCGGCGCGAAGTATAAACAGGCTCTTCCCCCGGTTGTTGTAGTAAAGTTTATCGCCTTTATTTATTTTACCGCCCAATGTGTACGGTTTATACCCGGCTTTTTCTGCCATGGCAACGGTTTCCGTCACGGCTTCGCGTTCGGTCTTTGCACCGTCCAAAAATTTTTTATAGCCTTCGCAGTAATCGAAGATACGCTTCAGTTCGGTATCGTCGGCTTCGGCATACACGTTGCGTTTTTTGTAAGTCAGTTCCATATGTGAGTTTCTCCTTAAGTCTTGTATAACATTATAATGTATGTACGCACAAAAAGCAAGAATAATGTGTGCGTAATGTGAAACGCCTTTTCCGCGCCTGCCGTTTGCGCAAAAAAATACGAGAAAACGCCGTATAAATCTGTGTCAAATAATTGCATATTTTGTCGTTGTGTGCTATACTGTGAACGTTGTTTTCTACAATATTTTCACGGAGCCTACAATGAACAAGGACTTGCAGAGCATAGTTCTCACAGAAGAGCAGATACGGGAAAAGGTAACGGCTGCCGCCGCTTGGTTGGATGAGCGTTATAAAGGTAAAAAACCGCTTGCAGTCAGCGTCCTCAAGGGCAGCGTAATGTTTTTCTGCGATCTTGTACGGGCAATGAATACTCCGGTGCAGATAGATTTTATGACGGTGTCATCGTACGGCGCGTCGTCCGAAAGCTCGGGTATGCCCAAAATAGTGATGGATCTTGCCGCGTCGGTCAAAGGCCGCGACGTGCTGTTGGTGGAAGACATCGTAGATTCCGGGTATACGCTTCAGCGTATGCGAGATCTGTTGATAGGCCGCGGCGCACAATCGTTTACGGTCGTGGCGCTGTTCGATAAGCCGGCGCGCAGACAGGTGGACGTAAAAGCCGATTATGCCTGTTTCGAGATAGGCGACGAATTTATCGTCGGCTACGGTCTGGATTACGCTCAGCAATACCGCAATCTGCCGTATGTCGGCATTCTCAAACGCGAGATCTACGAAAAGTAGACCGCGTTATTTATTTGTGACCGACCGAAATATCGGTTAAATAAAAAACAAAAGGAGTGTCTATGGAAACAGAAGACAAGCAGACTGTTGCGGAACCGCAAGCGGGATCCGCATAACAGGACGCCGAACCGCAAACGCAGGTAAGCGCGGACGGAGCGGCGGTCACGTCGCCCGAATACAAGGGTTTTGCCGGAAAGCTCGATAAGTTTTTCGGTATAAGAAAATCGGGATCGACATTCCGTAAGGAGATCATAGGCGGACTTGTAACGTTTATGGCTATGGTATACATCCTTATGGTCAACGCCAACATGTTTGCGCGTCCCGGTATCAATTTATTCGGGGACGACGGCGAAACCGTAACTGCGATCTGGAACGTTTTCGGCGCGCACGATCCTGCGGCGTTCGGCTCGGCAAGCTCTGCGGCATACGGCGCTATTTACATAGCTACCGCATTGTCTGCCATAATAGGCACCATGCTTATGTCTTTGCTCGCGCGACTGCCTATGGCGCAGGCGAGCGGAATGGGACTTAACGCTTTCTTTGTTTATACCATTTGTTTGGGATTCGGTCTTTCGTATGCGAACGCGCTCGTTCTCGTATTGATCGACGGTGTCGTGTTTATACTGTTGACGGTCACAGGTTTGCGTAAAGTATTGTTTAATGCAATACCTAAAGTAGTTCGTGTAGCCATCCCTGCGGGTATCGGATTGTTTATCGCTTTTATAGGTCTGCAAAACGTCGGGCTTGTTGTCGACGACGGTGCCACGCTCGTAAAGCTTGCTTCGTTCAACTTGCTCCCCGAAAGCATGGGCGGTTCGGCGACGTACGGTTCGGTAATGCCGCTTATTGTCACCATTCTCGGACTTATCGCAATTGCCGTTATGTCCAAGAAAGGCGTAAAAGGCGCGGTGCTTTGGTCGATACTCGGTTCCGCCGGTCTTTACTGGATATTCATGGCTATCGGTTACGGATACGGCGATGCGGCTTGCAAAGGCGTGATCGACAGCTTTTCTTTCTCCAATCCGATCGACGCATTCAAAAATTGGGGCACAATGTCAGTCGGCAAAGTGTTCTCCGAAGGATTCGATTTCAGCGCATATACGGCTGTCAACGGCGGCGGCTCGCTCACGCTCGTTATCATCACATCGGCGCTTGCGTTCTGCATGGTCGATATGTTCGATACAATGGGCACGCTGTACGGCGCCTGCGCACGCGGCAATATGCTTAAGGAAGACGGTAGCATCCCCAATATGAACAAAGCTATGCTTTGCGACGCTGTAGCCACCACCACCGGCGCTGTCTGCGGAACTTCCACCGTTACGACGTTTGTGGAATCGTCGTCCGGTATAGCCGCCGGCGCGCGCACCGGTTTTTCGTCGCTCATCGTCGCAGCGTGCTTTGCAGTCGCTATGTTCATGAGCCCTATCGCCGAAATGATCCCGAGCGCGGCGACGTCCGTTGCGCTTATCTATGTCGGCGTTCTCATGATGAATTGTGTACGCGAGATCGAATGGACGGATGTTGCGGAAGCCGTTCCCGCGTTCCTTACAATTTCGATGATGTCGTTTACTTATAACATCTCGTTCGGTATCGGTCTCGGCATTATTTCATGGCTGCTCATCAGGCTTTTCATCGACTTGATAAATGTATGCAGCAAAAACAAAGCGGATACGGTTCCCGAAAAAGCTGAAAAGATAAACGTCGTTACCGTCGTTATCGCGGTCCTGTTCGTCTTGATGTTCTTCCTTACCCACTGATTACACAGGTTTATTCTTAAGGGATATCCCCGAATAAGATTTGCAAAGGCGTCTGTCGGCTCGACGGGCGCCTTTGCCGTTGTAGCGACTGCGGTTAGAAGCACGGAATATATACATCGTTCCGTATCGTTTTGTGCAAAAGCACAATAAACGAAAAACTTAATAAGGATCGCGTATGTAGAAAGCTGTCGTAATTTTTCGCAATGTGATCGTTATAGTCACAAACGGGTAAAAGTGCGGCTAAAAATTTAAAAAAGGCTTGATATTTCATTATGAATGTTGTATAATCGTAAAGGTGAGATACCACTATAATACGCATGGGGAGACACTATGGACTTAAAGCTGCTTGACGCATACCATCACGGAGATATGTACGATGCATACAAGTATCTGGGCTGCCATTTCGACAAAAAAACCGGAGTTGCGACGTTTCGGGTCTGGTCGACGCGTGCCGTTTCCGTATCTGTCATAGGCGACTTCAACAATTGGGATCCCGCTGCCGATAAGATGACCAAGATAACCGAATCCGGGATCTGGGAAGCTACGGTATCGGGCGTGAAGCTTTACGACAACTATAAGTTTTATATAGAAAACGGATTTTCTTACCCCATTTACAAGTGCGATCCGTTTGCATTCCACCGCGAAACATTCGAAGGTACAAACGCAAAAGTAGTGGATATAGGGCAATTCGAATGGACGGACGCCGAATATTTAAAGAATAAGCGTGATCCGTATTCCGCGCCGATGAGCGTTTACGAAGCGCATATAGGATCATGGCGGCGGTATGCGGACGGAAACACATTCGATTACCGTAAGTTCGCAGACGAAATGAGCGAATATCTCCAAGAACTGGGTTACACGCATCTCGAGCTTATGGGTATAGCCGAATATCCGTTCGACGGGTCATGGGGATATCAGGTTACAGGATATTTTGCGCCTACGTCCCGTTACGGCACTCCCGAAGATTTTGCGTATCTTGTGGACAAGATGCATTCGTGCGGAATCGCGGTCATACTCGATTGGGTGCCCGGTCATTTCCCCAAAAACGGCGACGGGCTTTACGAGTTTGACGGCGGACCGCTCTACGAGCATTCCGATCCGCTTAAAATGGAACATAAAGAATGGGGCACGCGTTGCTTCGATTACGGCAGAAACGAGGTGCGAAATTTCCTTATTTCAAACGCGTTTTATTGGATGGACATGTATCATGTGGACGGTCTGCGCGTGGACGCGGTAGCGAGTATGCTGTATCTCGATTACGGCAGATACGAATGGCGTCCCAATATCTACGGCGGCAACGAAAATCTGGAAGCCGTCGACTTTTTGCGCAGGCTAAATACCGCTGTTTTCGCAAAACATCCCAAAGCGCTTATGATCGCGGAAGAATCCACGGCGTGGGGCGGAGTTTCGCGCCCCGTCGATATGGGCGGCTTGGGCTTTAACTTTAAGTGGAACATGGGCTGGATGAACGATACGCTGTCGTACATCAAGGTCGACCCTGTTTTCCGTAAGTATCATCACAATACGGTCACGTTTTCCATGATATACGCGTTTACCGAAAACTTTATACTGCCGATATCGCACGACGAAGTAGTTTACGGCAAGGGATCGCTTATAAACAAGATGCCGGGCGATTACGATATGAAGTTTGCCGGGGTAAGAAATTTTTTGACGTATATGTATTCGCACCCCGGCAAAAAATTGCTGTTCATGGGCGCGGAACTCGGTCAGTTTAACGAGTGGAATTTCGCAAAGGAGCTGGATTGGAATATTTTGGAATATCCGGCGCATGACGATCTTAAAAAGTTCGTTTCGGCTCTTAACGGCATATATAAGGATTATCCGGCTATGCATCAGATCGATTACGATTGGAAAGGGTTCGAATGGCTGGTGTCCGACGATTATCTGCAGAACATATTGGTCTACGAACGCCGCGATAAAGACGATAACCGTATGGTCGCCGTTATCAACTTTTCGCCGGTGCCGCACGATGCGTACCGATTCGGCGCGCACGAAGGCGAATACACGGAGCTTCTGCGTACGCAGATCTACAAATGGGATAGGTCCGGCAACACATACAAGACCGAGAATATCGCGTCGCACGGCAAGGAAAATTCGCTGTGTATAGACGTGCCGCCCATGGGCGGAATATTGCTGTACTGTCCGGCTGCAAAACCCAAAGAGACCGTGGTCAAAGCGGACGGCGCTGACGATACGGCTAAAGCAAAAAAGCCTGCCGTTAAAAAGACGGGGAAAAACGTCGGATCCGCAGCGACGAAGCCTGCGGCCGAAAAAAAGGCGGCAGGGTCTTCCGCAAAAAGATCCGCTGCGGGCGTCGGGCTTTCGGCAAAGAAACCTGCCGCGAAAAAGAAATCCAAACAGTAATATCCGTTTAACGGGAAAGCCGACACACTGCCTTATTAAAGCCTTGCTACGTCGCATCATTGTCTCGGCAAAAGTAAAGGAGAGAGATCTATGGCAAAAGCAAAGATACACAACGTATTGTTCGTAACAACGGAGGCCGATCCGTTTGCGTCTACAGGCGGAATAGGCGAAATATGTTCGAGTCTGCCGCGCGCGCTCAACAAAACGAAAAAAACCGACGCGCGCGTGATGATGCCGCTGTACGAGGACGTCGCGTGCAGATATAAACACAAAATGACGTTTATCTGTAATATAACCGTCGGGCTGTCTTGGCGTAATCAATACTGCGGACTTTACCGCATGGAATACGAGGGCGTAATATATTATTTCGTTGATAACGAATATTATTTCAAACGTAGGACACTGTACGGTTTTTACGATGATGCGGAAAGGTTCGCGTTTTTTTCCAAAGCCGCGTTGGAACTGTTGCCGTATCTCGATTTCAAACCGGAGATACTGCAGTCAAACGACCATTTGACCGCGCTTGTGCCGATCTATTTTACGCTCGAGTATAAAAACAGACACGGTTATGAGCGTATAAAGAACGTATTTACCATTCACAACATAAATTATCAGGGTGTATATCCTATGATCATTGCAGGCGATGTTTTCGGATTCTCGGAAGATCAGCTGCGTTTGGTCGAATACAACGACAGGATAAATCTTGTAAAGGGCGCCGTCGTAGCAAGCGACAAGATAGTGACCATGTCGCCGCAGTACGCGCGCGAGATACGCTTGCCCGAATACTCGGGCGGACTTGACGGAATTCTTATAGAAAACCGCGGCAAGATAGTGGGTATACTCAACGGTATCGACGCAGATGAATTCGATCCGGCTAAGTGCGGTTCGCTGTTTGCCAACTACGACGCGGAAAGCTTCGACGAAAAAAAGCGCAACAAAATAGAACTTCAACGTATGCTTTCGCTGCCCGAAGATCCTAATGTACCCGTAGTTTGCATGATAGCTCACATGACGCCCGGCAACGGTTACGACCTGCTGCGCAAGTCTATAAACAAGGTCAGCCCGGAAGGGAATATACTCGATACGAATATGCAGCTCATAATTTTAGGACAGGGCGACGCCGATATCGAGGGCTTTTTGTCTCACGTTCAAAACATGTACAGCCGTAGAGTGCGAGCGCTTATCACTTATAACAAGGACCTTGCAAAAAAGGTTCTTGCAGGCGCGGATATGTGTCTTATGCCGCCGCGTACGGAGCCGTGCGGTCTTACGCAAATGTACGCTTGTCGGCTGGGTACCGTGCCTATAGTACGGGCTACGGGCGGACTTATCGATTCCATAGTCGATTGCGGAAAAGGCGATGTCGGCAACGGTTTCGTATTCGAAGAATACGATTCGGACGTTATGGATAAAACCATTACGCGCGCTGTGTCGATGTATTATTATCATAAAGACGAGTGGACGGCGTTGTGTAAACGCTGTATGGCGTGCGATTTTTCGTGGGGCAAAGCCGCGCTCGAATATAATGTATTGTACCGTGTTCTTGCCGCATAACGAAAATATTTCGGCATTGCATACTTATTTTAACACCTGAAAAAATATATTTTTCGGAAACGGAGGACGTATGAATAAAACAACCAATGAAGTGCAGGAGCTTATTCTCGATAAGCTTGCGCGTTACTTTGCCATCACACCCGAGCGTGCGAACGAAGATCAGATGTACAAGGCGATAGCGCTTGTAGTCCGCGATCTGCTGTTGCAGAAAAAACAGGAGAACAATGCGCGTATCGCGGAAGGCAAATATAAAAGAGTATACTACATTTGCATGGAGTTCCTTATCGGCAGATCGCTTAAAAACAATCTGTTCAATCTCGGACTTACCGATCAGTTTGATAAATGTCTTAAAAATCTTAATTTTTCGTTGGATTCGATTTTCGAGCGCGAGTCCGATGCCGGTTTGGGCAACGGCGGCCTCGGAAGATTGGCGTCGTGCTTTATGGACAGTCTCGCAACGCTCAATTATCCGGCGATGGGTTTTACCATAAGGTATCAATACGGACTGTTCCGTCAGCGCATAGTAGACAACCAGCAGGTCGAACTTCCGGATATGTGGTTGCCGAGCGGCGAAGTGTGGATGATGCCGCGTTCGGATAAGCGGTTTACCGTCAATCTCGGCGGAAGGGTGGAGGAGTACGAGGAAAACGGCAGGATGCAGGTCCGCTACGTGGACGGGGAAAGCGTGGACGCGCTCGCGTACGACGTTATGATTTCCGGTTACGGCGACAATGCCGGCGTAAGCGTTCTTCGGCTGTGGTCCGCAACGTCGTCCATGCAGTTCGACATGCGTTCGTTCTCGCAGGGCGATTACGAAAAAGCTATGCAGCGCGAAAACGAAGCGGAGCTTATTTCCAAAGTGCTTTACCCGTCGGACGATCACAGTCAGGGCAAACAGCTGCGCCTGCAGCAGGAATATTTCCTGGTATCCGCATCGTTGCAGAGCATAATCAAAGATCATTTGCGTCTTTACAAAAGCGTTAAAAACCTGCCCGACAAAGCCGTTATCCACGCAAACGATACTCACCCTGCGCTTGCAATACCGGAGCTTATGCGTCTGTTGATGGATGAACACGGATTGTCGTGGGACGAAGCGTGGGATATAACTGTACGTACAGTAAATTATACCAATCACACGGTCATGGCGGAAGCGCTCGAAAAATGGGATGAAAACACGTTCCGTACGGTCCTACCGCGTATCTACGCTATCGTGTGCGAGATAAACCGCAGATTTACGGCGTCGCTCGAGAGCAGACAGACAGAAGGCCGCAAGATCGACGCTATGCGTATCATTAACAATAATCAGATAAAAATGGCCAATCTGTGCGTAGTCGGTTCGGAAAAGGTCAACGGCGTATCGGCTTTGCACAGCGAAATAATAAAGGATACAATATTCAGCGAGTTCAACGAAATATATCCCGACAAATTTACCAACGTCACCAACGGAATAACACACCGCCGCTGGCTTATACAATCCAATCCGCGATTATCCGCATTAATCGGCGAATTGATCGGAACGGATTTTTACACGAAACCCGAAACGCTGTCCGGACTGAATAAGTTTACGCGCGATAAATCGGTACTGGACAGGATAGGCGAGATAAAACAGGCAAACAAAAAGGACTATGCCGATTATATCAAAAAGACGACCGGCTTTAAACTGAATCCCGAATCGCGGTTCGACACGCAGATCAAACGTCTGCACGAATATAAGCGCCAGTTGCTCAACGTACTTAAGATAGTGCATTATTATCTCGGTCTTGCCGACGATCCGCAAAAGAACGTCGCGCCGCAGACTTTTATATTCGGCGCCAAAGCGGCAGGCAGTTATATGCACGCAAAACGCATAATACAGCTTATAAACTGTCTGTCACGCGAGATCCAGAAAGATCCCAAGATAAAACAGAAACTCGATGTAATGTTTGTGGAAAACTACAACGTTACTCAAGCCGAACACCTTATCCCGGCATCGGAAGTCAGCGAACAGATCTCGCTCGCAGGCAAAGAGGCGTCCGGTACTTCCAATATGAAGTTTATGATAAACGGCGCCGTTACTCTGGGCACTCTGGACGGCGCCAACGTCGAGATAGGCGAACGTGTCGGCGACGAAAACATATTTATTTTCGGGCTGAAGACCGAAGAAGTCGAGCGTGCGTGGCGCGGAGGATATAATTCGTCCACGATCTACACTCACAACGACGAGATCAAACGAGTGGTCGACAGACTGCGTATCGGGTTCGACGGCGAAAGTTTTTCGGATATAGCCGATTATCTAATAGCCGGAAGTTATCAGGTCGCCGATCCTTATATGTGCTTGCTCGATTTCGACGATTACGTTAAAGCGGCGGATAACATGGGCAAGGCTTACGCCGATAAAGATAAATGGAATAAGATGGCGCTTGTCAATATAGCGCAGTCGGGCATATTCTCGTCCGACCGATCCATAAACGATTATGCGAAAAATATTTGGGGACTTAAAAAAGTAAAACGTCCGCAATAATCATGTGCTCGATAACAGATCGCGGTCGGATATTTCCGACCGCGGTTTAGTAAAAGATTACCGATAAGGAGTGGAGTTACTATGACAAAAACCGTATCTTTTTTCCCGAACTGTAAAAAGTGCAAAAAACCGCTCGGCGCAGCGGCGGTGAACGAACAGGTCGAACTGACTTTAAAGTTTACCAGACCGCAAAATCCGTCCGAAGTGTTTTTGGTCCTAACGAAAGACGGGGAAGATCCCGTTCGTTACGCTATGCGTTTGGTCGGGGACGAGGAAGGCGAATATACATATACGCTTGCCGTAAAGATAACAACGCCCGGGCTGTATTTCTATCATTTCGATATTCAGAACGAGGAACAGGTGTACAGAGTGGGGAGCGATGTCGACCTAAACGCGCTTCTCGGTAAGGGCGGCGATTGGCAGCTTACCGTCACTTCCGACGTATACAGACCGTCCGTAACGGACGGCGGTGTTATCTACGAGATAATGCCCGATCGGTTTTTTATAGGCGGCGAACGTAACGCGACCAAACCGTACGCGGTGTACCGCGACGATTGGGGCGGCGTTCCCGAATACCGTCCCGACGGCGACGGAAAGATATCCAACGTAGACTTTTTCGGCGGAAATCTGAAAGGCATAACCAAAAAACTTACATACCTGAAAAATCTCGGCGTTACTCATATTTATCTTACTCCGATATTCGAGGCGCATTCAAACCATAAATACGATCCCGGTAACTACATGCGCGTCGATCCCGATTTCGGTACTATAGACGACCTTAAGGATCTTATCAAAAAAGCAGGCAAACGCGGTATAGGCATAATTCTAGACGGCGTGTTTTCGCATACCGGCGACGACAGTATATACTTCAACAAATACGGCAATTACGACAGCGTGGGTGCTTATTCGTCGGTCAAATCGCCCTATTATCCGTGGTACAAATTCAGGAATTGGAACAATGACTACGAGTGCCGGTACAATATAGACATAATGCCGAGTACCGACGACGCCGATCCGATGTTCGACGAGTTTATAACTGGACACGA
>CAJUBY010000049.1:0-13012 GCA_910585055.1 uncultured Christensenella sp.
GAATATGGCTTTTGAATGTAGTCGTCGCCGCCGATATTGAGAGCGACAATTTTATCATCGTCGCTTGTCCGTGCGGAAATAAAAAGTATGGGGATATTCATTGTTTCCCGTAACTCCTTGCATAATTCAAAACCATTTCCGTCGCCCAAGTTTATATCAAGCAATATGAGTTCGGCTGTATTGTCTTTGAAAAACTTACGGTAATCGTCCACGCTATACACGGCAACCGTATTTACGCCGAAAAGATTAAAGTATTCTGCCGTGCTGTCCGCAAGTACTTTTTCGTCGTCAATGATTAGGCAATTATATTTCATACAGCGCCTCCATATCAATTATAACATTTATCAAGACAGAAATCTTTAAGAATTTCTTAAATTTTTATTGTATGCAATAATATCCCCACGTTGTACGCGGGGTATTTCAGTTTCGGGCATAGCACTAATAATACCGGTGAACCTTTTCTCAACCCCGCGACTGTTGCTGGGTTTTCGTTATACAAAAAGCCCTTAAACTAATGCGCACTTCCCATAGGGATCAGACATACGATTATAAAAAGCTCTCAAACAAATTTGTTTGAGAGCTTTTAACTATACATTTTAATAACGATAAATTGAAATTTATTTTACAAATGTACCGACTTCCGATGATTTTTTCATAACGATATTATAATAGAATTCTTGTCCCGAAATAACGATTGCTCTTTTTGCACCTTGATTTTCCGCGCGTTTCAATGCCTCGTAAACAACGGCTCTGCCAAGACCTTTTCTGCGATATTCCGAAACAGTTGCGACAGGTTCGATATACGCGGTTTCCCCACTATGATACCACACCCAGCAATGGGCAACATAATCTCCGTCTTTTATTGCAAATATTTTAATATATTCGTTAATTTGCAGTTGTTTTTCCGCTTCTTCAGTTTCTTCGCTTAATATTTGCGGCATACCGTCGTTATCAAAGCCGCGGTGTATCACCAGCCGCCATTTCCACTCGTCGATTGGTGTGTTAGGTTTGCTGACAGAAAATTCTGTGAGAAGAGTATTTATCCAAAACCATCCTTTCGCCGTCCGACCGCCATTCGCCGCTGAAATCCATTATGTCATCCGACTCAAAAGGAATGTCGACGCGCATCGTGCCGTAGTCGTAAAACTGATAAGTTTCGGTAAAAACAGCCTCCACTCCGGTGCTGTTATCCGTAGAGCCTAAATATACGACAGCAAGCTTTCCGCCCGTAAGTCTGCGAAACACCACGGCGTTCCGATCGTATCGGAACGCCGTGGTATACCCGAATATCCGCTTTTATGCTTCTATCTCTTCCCCTCGGCAGGATCTTCGGTATTTATTATCTGCCCGTTGTTACATCCTACCGGATCACCGAAATGCTCTTTACCGCTTTTTACAGCGCATAGGGCACATATTGCTGTCGGATCTAAAACAAACAGACCCGGCAAGGCTATACGCTTGTCGGGTCTATACGTGAACATAAAGATTATGACTTGGTGTTGTAAATAGTTTACTTATCTTTTAAGACCAGACCGTTTTCGGTGACGACCATGATCTTTGTCTTATACATGCTGTTCATAGCGCCGTAATCTGCGCCGTCGTATTTGCAAGTCCAAACATAGAACGGAAGTTCCGCGGCTTCGGCGCCGCCCTCGAAATAACGGTACGGAACAAAGAATTCCACCGTTGTTTTATAACCGACAATATCGTCCTTGCCTTCCTCGCCTTTTACAAGAACGGTCTGCTCGGACTTGGACGCAGCGCCCACAATGCCGAAAGAGCTTCGAATGTCGCCGTTCAGACCGTTATACATAGCGATATATTGAGCAAGCCCGGCATCGGTACGGTTGTCATCCGTCATAGTGACGAATCTGAACGCCACGTTGGTCACACTGTTCCAGGTAACGTTTTCTGAGAATTTCTGCTGCTCGGTCTTAGTGTACATCATGACAGCGACATAAACACCGCCCTCGCCCTTAACTGCGGCGACTTCGATTCTCGTACCGTTTTTGGTGACTTTGGCAAAAGTCTGCGTATTTTCGAGTACAGCTTCCGTCCAGATCTCGTCGTCGAGAACGCCGTCCAGTTTTACACCTTCGGGTATTGTCAGTCCCAGTTTATCGCGTATAAACTTTTCGTCGGTACTGCCGCTGCCTTTGGTTACAAGCATATGCCTGTTAAATCCGAGCACACCGGCTACAAACTTCTGCGAAGCTATATTTGAATTGGAATACGTCGACACGATGTTATCGTTGACCAACAAATATACGTTGGCGCCCAGCTTGGCAATGCCCATCGTGATCTCTTTATCTTCCACCGTAGTAGCGCTGCCGGGCATGCCTACTTCCCATTCCCATCTGTTGCCGTTGACATGCTGCAATGCGAAATTCGTTTTGATACGCTTATCCGTAGCGGTGCGATCCTCGAGATCGATATAACCGAAAACCATATACGTGTCGTTTTGAAGTATCATACCGACTTTTGTATACTCGTCAGTCGCACCGTCCACCTTTTGGGGCGTTGTGACATTTACCTGCGCATAAAGCTCCGCGCTTTCCAAAACGTCTTTAACGAATATTTTTTGATCGCCGGAACCTGTGTTTTCAGCCAAATCCCCGACGATAGACCAACCCTCGGTATAAGCGTAACCGGACGCGTTATCGCCGACCGTCGTACCGTCTTCGCGGCTACTGTGATCTTTGAACAACGGATCGTTGGCATTGTTTGTATAAACGTAATCGGTAACTTTTAGTCCCAGACCGAAACACTTCATGCCGATGACGATATTACCGGACGTCTTGTAAGTCGTAACGCCGACAAGCATGTCGCCTTCTTCGGTACAGTGATACATGAACACCAGACCGTTGTTGTAAGCCAGACCAAGCGTTATCTCCTTGCTCGTCAGATCGAGCGAGTTTTCCGTATTTGAAAGATTCGTCCAGTTGCCCCATGCTCCGCTTTTGCGGCTGTTGTATCCGAGCGCTGTACCCGTTATATCGTCGACCGTAACTCCGGAAGATTTATTGGCATCCGCGCTTACGTAGAAGAACACACCGCTTTCCTGCACAGATGCATCGAACAACATAAGCCCGAACTTTGCGTGCTGCTCGCTTGTATTATGGACCGCATTGATCTTGAACTTTGCTTTAACAAACGACGTTCTTCCGCCTGTCTTTATAAACGCTATGTTGTTATCTTTGCCGTCGTGTCCGTCGAGCGTTATCTCACGTTCAGCATAATTATTATCCGGATCATCCTGTTCGTAATCCTTGGACACGTTCCAATACGTACCCTTGTTTACGACGTTTTTATACGATCCGACTGCGCCCTTTCCGAACATATAGCGGTTATCGGAAAAACCTGTCGCCGTTACCGACTGATAAGTATCGGGATTGCCGTAGTTGTAGAAGTCGTCTATGGTAACTACAGTTGACGGCGACGACACCGCAAGACTGTCGTTATTTACCAGATAAGCCAAAGCAGTAAGCTTTTCGGCGGCGTTTTCCTCCGTCAATCCGAGTGCGTCGTAAGATACTTTCAACGTATAAATATATCCGTTTATTTTACCGCCGACTACGCTCCACGGCTCGAATTTCGTAGTTATCCCTGTTGTATCGGAAGTAGCAACATATGCGCCGGTATCGCCTTTGCTTACTGTGACATTGCCGTTGACATAAGCTTCTACCGCGATGTTTGCCGCCGAAACCTTACCGTTAGCGAAATCAGCCGTACCGAAATAAAAACGCATGCCGTCTTTCTTTTCCACTACGCGAAGATCGGTCACATACGTTTTAAGAATGACGTCACTTTCGCCGAACGTAACAAACGTATCGGAAACCGCCGTACCGCCGCCCAAAGGCGCAGTCGCCTTAAGCGTGAGCATACTGTTTTTGGGAAGTTCGACGGTATCTGCCACTCCTAAAAACACAGAAGTTACGGAAACTTCTTTTTCTGGCATTACAAATGTATAAGTTCCGTCCGTAACGCCCACATCATTTCCGTCGACAAAAAGATTCAGCAGCTCGTAACCGTAATACGGCTTTACCGTAAGCGTAACATTGGTTCCGCTTTCATATCTGTCCGATTCCGAAACGATCTCGCCGCCTTCGCCTTGCGTAAAATTAAGCGCGTACTTTATTTTTACGAAAGTAACGGACACCGTTACGTCCGAATCGGGCATTTTGAATTTGACGGTGTTGTTTTCGACTGTCTGCTTTCTATCGCCGACAGTAACTTCGCCGACTTCGAAACCGCTGTCCGGTCTGAGCGTGACGGTTATCTCTGTATCCGCATCTGCACGCCCGGCGCTTACGGAGACCGATCCTCCCGCCGTGCTTGTAACACTTATCTTGTGCTTGCTGTCGCCTCTTTCGTCACCGCCGCACGCAACAAGCGCGACGGATGTAAGCACGAACATCACGGCAACAAACAACAATAAAAACCGTTTCTTCATTTATCACTCCATGTATTGTTTTTTTTAAAATACTATATCATATTTGCGACCGAAAATCAATCGATATACAGTCGATAAACAAACTTATTATGTGTAATTACAGCCAATTGCATTCCCTCCGATCACGAAGAGAATGCAATCAACTGAATTATGTCTGTTATCCGAACTATGCCAGGACAGGCGCGGCGTCGCCCGATACCGCGATAGCTGCGATACCGATGTTACTGCCTTCCAATTTTATCATTTTGAAAGTCAATGTTTCGGCTTCGGTAGCCGTTATATCGAGCGTTACGGCATACGCTTTGCTTTGTCCGTTAACTTTTGTGGCAACGGTTTCCGCAAGCAAACGATTGCCTTTGGAGTCTTCCGCATATATGCCGTACGCCGAATCCCATCCGGATAAATACAATGTTATCTTCTTTACATTGACATTTACGTCTACCGTAAAGCCCGCAACTACATCTGAAATAACAAAGTTATTGTGTACGCCGTTTTGATCCGTGTAATCGGTAGGCGCAATTTCGCCGTCGTCCCAGGTAAATGCGGCTTTATAATCCCATCCCGTATTGTTGTTAAGACCGGTCACATTGCCTATCAAATGTGTCGAAACATTTTTGGATACATCCCGGATCTCGTCATCGTTTTCGCCCTTATGGTTTTGTACGCGGTATTTTATCCAATCGAGATTGCCTGCTTCGGAAAGGTTGACGCTGCTTTCACCGGTACCGGTCATTTCGACTTTGCTATACGATACGGAAGTCGTCGCCGCCGTCGTCGGCAATTTTGTTACATCTACTACGGATATCGCCATAAGTCGGCAGTTATTGCCGTCTACCGCTTCGATCTTGACTTTGAGCGGTACAACTTCCGCCGTCGTCGTATCAAACGTTACGAGCGTCGATCTTCCGCCGGACTGTTTTTCAAGCGTGACTGCCGCCAGTTCTTTGTCTCCGTCGAGAAGCGAAACTTTATTTATCGTATTTTCCCAAGCGCCGGTGTATATACGCAATTCGTGATGTCCCGCCGGAACGCTGATCGTGAATTCATATGACGATCCCCAACTGTACTTAGTCCATGCGGAATCGTCATAAGAATTCTGTTTGGGACTGCCGTTAGTGAAATTGATAAACGCGCCGTAGCAATTGTTTTCGCCGCTCTTCCCGTCGATATTGCCTTCGATTATATCGGTCTTATCGGTAGGAGAAGTTATCTCGTTGTAAAGGTAATACTCCCAATACACGATTTCTTCGCCGGTGAAGTCTATGTAATTGTTCTTGAAACTTCTGTCGGAAACCTTGACAGCCGCTTTTGCGACAATGACTTTTACCGATAAAGTATCGCCGTCTACGGACACGTCGACCGTTGTTTCGCCTTCCGCTACGGCGGTGATAAGTCCGTTGGTATCCACGGTCGCTACCGCGGTACCGTTGCTCGTATAAGTAGCCGCTTGAGTAGAACCGGTAGGTTCGGACGTAACTACTATTTGGTGCGTCTGACCGGACAGCAGCGATACGCTCGTGCTGTTTAATGAATAGCTGTAACCCGCAGTGACGACACATGTGCGCACTCTGCCGTTAACGGTGACGTTAATATTCGCAGTGCCTCTGCCTACATATGTCAATTCTCCCGTATTGCTTACGGTCACTACGCTTGCGTCGCTCGAAACAAACGTAACGTTGTCGTTGTCGCCGAGAGCCCCGCCGTTTTTGGTAACGGAAATCGTATCCGTCTGACCGGGAAGAACGCGCGTCGTGTATTTGTTAAGTCTGTAGACGTCGCCGGACACCGATGCGCCAGCAAACGTAATAAATCCGTTTTCGACTACATTAGTTACTTTAAACACCACCGTTACAGTCGACGCCGTTTTGGCATCTACGGAAACGGTTACAAGATCGGCTTTACTGTTTGTATGGGTAAACGTTTTAGCCGCGCCGATGATATCGTTGCCTACTTTCACAACGACTTCTCCAGTCATTTTAAATCCGCCGGCATAGATCTTTACGGTATTAAGACCGGGGAAAACTTTTATATCAAACGAATATACGCTGTTGAGCACGTTGGGATTTTGACTGCCGTTTTCGCCGGAAAAATACGCTTTTGTACCGCCGTCGGTCCAGCCGTCGTCGCCGCCGTTTTGAGTGTCTTTTCCGCAATGTCCGCAAGAACAGTCGCTACCTTTTGCTCCGCCGTTCCAGGCAAGCCATGCCTGATAGTCGGGAAGATAGTGCGCGAATGTTCCGTAACGCTCGGGGAAAGTACGCGTTATTATATCTTCCGCAACAGTGTCGTATTTTTTATGGTTTATCTCGTCGAACGCGATGTACTGTTCCCAATACTCTGCGCCGCCGCTCAAATCGATAGGGTTGTCTCTGCCGCCTTTTTCAAGCTCTTCGATCTTATATTCGGTGGCAAACACATCGGCAACAGTCACAGAGCATTCGAGCGTTTTGTCGCCGACCGTAACTTTGACCGCAGCGCTGCCGTTTTTGAGCGCCGTAACATTGCCTTCGTTATCTACCGAAACAACATCGTCGCCGTCGGTTACTGCATATACCACTGCGCTCGCACTGCTCTCGGGCTGTACCGTGACTGTAAGTTTTTTGCTGTCCCCCACATGCAGCGAAAGCGTTTCCGCCATTGTTATCGTGGGATTTACGGTAACTGTACATGTTCCGACTTCGCGTTCGCCGTCCGCGATCTTTACCGTTGCCGTACCTACGCCTACCGTCGTTATAACGCCGTTGAGATCTACGGTTATAGCGTCGCCTGTGACCGTAAATTTAAAGTCGATCGTTTTTTCGGGTTCGACCGTAACGGTTATGCGTTCGCCGGTCTTTCCGAAGTCTATGGTTTTTTCAGTCGGGAATTCGTATTCGTATGCAAATACCTTTATCTTGCACTCGGCTACGACAGCGCCGTCCACACTTGCCGTAACGGTAACATCGCCCGTTCCGACAGCCGTGACAAGCCCTGTTTGATCGACCGTTACGATACCTTCGTCGCCATCGACGCCCCACTCCGTTACAAGCGCGTCGTTGGCAGGCTCGCAGTCAAGAGTGAGCTTAAGCGTTTGCCCGGCTTCCATTTCCGCCAATTCTTGGGAGATCGTATATGTGTATAACGTTTCCGCTTCTTCCACGTTTACGACGCAGGTAAGCGTTTTTCCGTCCACTTTAGCCGTTGCGGTCGCGGTGCCTTTGGCGACTGCGGTAACAAGACCGTCCGCACTTACGGTGGCGACCAACTGCGGCGTTATGCTCCAAACAGGCGCCACGTTTTTGTTTGGCGTCGTTTTAACGGCAAGCTTAAAATCGTCGCCGACGGTAAGGTCGAGCGTTGTTTTATTCAGCTCGTATTTATGCTCGACCGTAACATTGAGCGTAAGCTCGGAACCGTCCACTTTTACCGTTATTTTTGCGGTACCGGGCGCAACTGCCGTTACAAGTCCCGTCTCGCCGACGGACGCCGCACCCGGCGTATTCGACTTGTATGTAGCTGTAAACTTAGTACCGCCGGAAGCTTTAATGTTGATTTGATGCGTTTCGCCTACCGTAAGCGTGACCGCGGTCTTATCGAGCGAGTACTTCGGCTTGCCAGAACTTTCCTCGGGTCCGCACGCCGCAAACGCAAGACAAACCGACAGTATGCTTATAAGCAATACGATCAAAGATTTTGCCCTTTTCATATTCTCCTCCTATTGATTACGGTTCTACCGAAATTCAATTGTACTTACGCGGTTTCCAGCACCTGCATACCGGCAAGCGACACATTACCTGTGCCGTTCGTTGCAACTATCTTTACGATCACGGTAGTATCGACATCGCTGTCAATATCTATCTCGACAATTCTTGTTGCAGCCGGATTTGTAGCGCTGAAAGGTTTGGAACTTGCTATACGCGTGTTTTTGGTGTTGTAAACGTGCACCGTGTTGGTCGCGTTCCATGCGCCGGTATACAGAACTATCTTCGACGTCTTTGCCGTAACGTTGACGAATATCGATATTTCTCCGACAGAACACGTTCCGTTGGGAGTACCGCCGTCGGGAGCCTCTGAGTCTCCGTCCGTCCAGCTCAAATTCGTAGTGTAGTCGAAGAAGTCCTGCGGCGACGCAAACAAAGTCTTTGCTATCGCGCTACCGCCTATCTTGCCGACATAATCCTTTCCGTTTACCCTGCCGAAATGTCTCCAATCGGCAACTGTAGCACCTATCGCATCCGTGACCGACAGATTTGCGGACGCAGGATTCGCTTTGGGATCGTGCATGGTGACCGCAACTGACGATACATCTGTGAATGTGGGATCTTTGAGGTCTTCCGTAACGTATACCGAACTTACGTTAACACTCGACAAACTTCCCGTGCCGTTGGGACGGCTGACGACTACCGCATATGTTGCGTATATTTCCGTCGCGGTTTCGCTACTTGCAGTTATGACCGCCCTGTAATTAAACGATCCTTTTAGATTTCCGAAATTTACGGTTTGCGCGTTACCGGCTCTGTCGCGTACCGTAAGTTTTGCGGTACAGTTTTCTCCGCCGAGATTTATCACATAATACCGTTTTACCGAATCGGTCTTAAACGCAAGTCCGAAATCTTTTTGAGATATCAACCCCGTCGTGACAGCCTGTGCCGAAGCGTGTTCGCCGTCGCCGTTGTTCCACGATGCGTACACCGTGGAATACGAAAGCAGATTGCACGACGCGTAAGTGGTAAGCTCGCCTATATAGCGTTCGGCATTGTTCTTGCGGACATTTACGCCCACACTGTCCACACCGAAATATGCCCAGTCGACTTCACCCGACGCACTGAGATCGAGCACATCGCCTGCCTGCTGAATATCCACTGAGATGTCCGCTTCCGAATTGTCGTATTCGGGCGCAGCGTCATCTTCTATCGCATTGCCGAACTCGAAAGTAATTACGGTTGTTTCGTAAACGTCTGCCGTAATGGCGAACTGATAAACCGTACCGTCGAGAGCAGCGCCGCTGAATGCGAACGGACTTGCTTCCGTGCTCTTTTTATAAGTGCGCAGTTCGGTGCTCTTTAAGCTTCTGCCGTCCACCTTGACGCTCTTTATTGCGCCCCACTCGGGACGGGCATGGATACGCGCGGTCCAGTTGCGTTCCGTAAATGCACGGTCGCCGGTGAACTCGCCTTCCGCGGCGTTTATCGTAACGGTAAACTTGCCGTCCGAATATTCGTTGGTTATAAGCGTTTTACGGCATAAACCGTCCTTGTACGCCTGTGTCTTGGTGTCGTCTTCATACAATACCGTTTGGGTCGATTCCGTACCGGCATAGATGTCGAGAGCCATATTGCTCCAATCTTTTTCGGACGTGTTGACCATGTTTTCCGCAAGCGCGAATACTCCGCCTTCGCGTACGAATATAGGCGACGTGGTAAGTCCGTGCGTAACTGTAACGGTCTGCGGACCCGTATAACGGGTGCCGGACCATACGTCGATCCAAGTGCCGTCGGGAATGAATACCGTACGTGAGTTGGGAGCAGGCTTACCGTCCGCCTCGCGCTCGTTGAAATACATATAGCAATGAGCGCCGCCGCCGTCTTCGAAATATTCGATCTTTATCGTATGAGTGCTGCCTGCCGCATAATAATCGGTGCACAGCATCTTGTCATAAACTTTCCAGCCGTCCACTACATTTTCGCCGTCGACCCAAACTCTGATACCGTCATCCGCAAAGAAACACAGACGCGAATCCTTTTGTCCGCCGATAGTTATATTGCCTTCCCAACGAATGGAAAATCTGTCTGCGCCCAAGCCCTGCGGTCCGCTGTTTTCCCAATTGAAATTAACGTTGGCATCCACCTGCGTTTTGCGGAGCGTATTAAAGTCTATGCCGTCGTAATACTGTGCGTCAAGACCGTTTTTGCTGTTATCCTTTGTTTTCAGCCACGACGTGGGAACGGGATCGTGCTCACCCGCGGAATCGAACGGCGCTACCAACATGTTCTGACCGAGCATGTACTGGTCGTTGCGCGATGCTTCGGCATACTGCGGATATTCTATATCGGTACGCCGCATCACAGGAAGCCCGGTATCGTAATTTTCACGCGAAAGCGAATAGAACAGAGGCAACAGGCGGTAACGCATATCTATGTATTCGTGCGCAACTTCCTCAGCAGTCTCGCCGAACAGCCACGGCATACGCCCGTCCTGACCTATATTCTCCACCGATGTGCAGTGCACACGGCATATCGTAGACAACGCACCGTATTGCAGCCATCTTACATACATATCGTCGGAAACTGCGGCAGTGTGTCCGCCTATATCGGACGACATGTACGGGAGACCCACTTCGGCGCCGCCGAAAACCGATGCGTATATTTCCTGCGCAAGCGCATTGGTGTCCGTACCGATATCGCCCGTCCACTGAATGGTATATTTATGCGCCGATATATCGGACGCGTAATTCCATCTTCCGTGCAGACATCCGTCTACGTTGCCCATTATGAGCGCGCGCTCGGCATATTCGTTAAGATCGGTCAACGACTGCAAATAATCGTTGGTCATGAATTGATACGCGTACATGCCCGTGGCATAAACAGAAATATCGTGATCGATCGGATTGAGCGCAACGTGCCAATTACGGTCATACCACCAGTAATCCAGTCCCAAGGACAGTATCATCGTCAACTGATTGTAACGGAATTCGACTTCGTTTTCATCGAGCAGATTACCCGTTCCCTTTACAGGCTCCGGGTGGTCGTTGAACATTATGTTGATACCCTTTTCATGGCATTTATCCAAAAACTCCGCCATGTTGGGGAACAGAGTGGTATTTATCTGATACCCTACGCCCGAAGACGCATCACGCCAATCGGTATCTATTACGAGTATATCGATGCTGTATCCCTTTTCGATATAATCGTCTATCTGCTGCAATGCGGTCTCGTCGCTGTATGCATACCAACGGGAATCCCAATATCCGAGCATCTGCAGAGATATCATTTCACTCTTGCCGGTCAGCTGTATATAGTCGGAACAAAACTGCTTGTAGTCTCCGCCGGGGAGAAACACGTAACAGTCGGACGCGTTGTTAGCAAAGTCCCAACCTTGCAGAGGATCGGTCTTTTCGTCGTCGTAACGGTATCCGTAGTCGGACGGAATTATCCTCGGATTATCGCTGAAGTACCAGCTTTTAAGCTCGTCTGAAGGACTGGGCAGATATACGTTGGCAGTCGTGTCGCCGGCATAACTCCAAAGTTCCTCGCCAGACGGGGATTCTATGCGTACGTTGTTAAGGCTTGTCGCACTTTTCGGAACGATAACTTTATAATTCGCCGTTGTTATAACGCTGTTTCCGCCCTCGGTCGTTTCCGTATACTCGGGCGCTTTCTTTTCGTCCCTGTTGGAAACGTAAAAAGTATCGCGGTCCTCAAAACCCTTGGGACCTTTGTATTCCACCCTAACCACGGTATCGGATATAAGACCTATACGGATATTGCCTACAGTTATGTAACGCTTTTCTTCGGGTACATCGGGCACATCGGGTACATCGGGATCATCCGGGTCATCCGGGTCATCGGGTTTGGTAACGCCGCTGCTTCCGCCTTTGTCGTCGCCGCATGCAACCAAAACAGGCGCACAAAAAGGCAACACCATCAACGAAACCAAAAGCAAAGATAAAAACTTTTTGAACTTGCTTTTAACTGCCGACATCATTACTCTCCTATTGATTCGTGATTTTACTTGACATTAAAATCTATTATAATTATAATTGTTTTATGGATGGAAATGGAATACATTTTATTAAAGCAAATATTAATATTATTAAACAGCCGCCGTTACGACGGTCAGGCGGCGAAAAGGCATGATCCACAACACCAAAAAAAAGCTGATAGATCCGTTTCATAATATAAGCTACGGCGACGTGTCCGACGAAGAGATCACTCATTTTATGGGCGGTAATACGAGTATGCCCATTTATGTGGAATGTATAGGGATATCTCACCCCAATCCCGACTACTACATAGAACGCAAGCACGGCGATTATTTTGTATTCGAATATGTTTTGAGCGGCGTTGGATATATTTTGTGCAACAACGTTTCGTATACCGTGGGCAAAGACGATATGTATATTCTTCCCGAGGGATCGCAGCACAAATACTGGGCGGATAAAAACGATCCGTACGAAAAAATTTGGATAAACATACACAGCAGCATAATCAAAGATATATTGCGAGCCTACGGACTTGCCGGCAAAGTGGTTTTTAAAAATTCCAACTGCAAAGCGCTTTTCTACGAATTGTTCCAACTGGCTAAAACAACCACTTTTAACGATGAAGTGTGTTACTCCGCTGCCGAGATAATATTCAAGATAATCAACAAGGTGGCGCAGAACGAAAATTTGCCTATCCACGCATCGACTGTCGCAAAATCCGCAAAGGTGTTGCTCGACGACAATCTTTACGGCAACATAACCGTGGAAGCGATCGCTAAACAGTTGGCGGTTTCGAAAGTACAGATAATAAACGAGTTCAAAAAATACTACCACACCACGCCTTACGCATACTATATAGACCATAAAATGGACATTGC
>CAJUBY010000049.1:13022-13286 GCA_910585055.1 uncultured Christensenella sp.
CTGGAAACAACGTCTCTGCGAGTCAGCGAGATCGCGGAAGTCCTTGGGTTTTACGAGCAGAACTATTTTTCTTATCTGTTCAAAAAGAAGATAGGCGTGTCACCCGATAAATACAGAAAAAATATGCATACCCCCCCCCGTGCCGATAACGGCTGATATGTTTTGCTCATACGAAAACCCCGCATGTAATGCGGGGTTTTATATTGCGGTAATTTCGCTTCTACTGTTTTTTAAGCTCGCCTACCAAAGTATTTATCATATTTA
>CAJUBY010000050.1 GCA_910585055.1 uncultured Christensenella sp.
TTCAGCCGTAACGATTCCCAGGTCAGCGATTATACTGCCGGTGCGGATGGATTTAACGCCACTGTAAAACCGGACGCAGTCGGTACATACCGCCTGCAGCTGAGATTCAATGCCTACGCTGCCGTCAATTACTGTTGGATCACATCGGACGAAGTCATTACCGTAACGTTCCGAGTAGTAACGGAAGGCGGAAAAGTCGAGATCGTCGGCTTGAGTATAGGCGACTGGACTTATCTCGGCGACGCCAAAGAACCGTCGTCCAAGCTTTCGCCCGATGTCGGCGGTATCATAACGTATACTTACGCATCCGCGGACAGACTCGATATAGATTCTATCCTTACCATGGGCGGAGCCGTTGACAACAGAGTTGTCGGCGCCGATGTGTGCGGAGATCTCGTATACAACGGAACGGTGCCGCAGGACGCCGGATGGTATATCGTTTGCGCGTCGTATGCCGGAAGCGACGAGTATGCCGCCGCGGCAGCATATTACCTGTTCCGGATCAATAAGTTTGCGGTTGGCGCGCCGGTGCTCGGAATAATAACCGAGGGCGAAAACAAAAACGATATGTTTACCGGCAGCAGGCTTTCCGCCGACGTTATGCACAATGCGCAAGCGTATATCACGTCGTTCGACGGCGACCGTTCGGCAATATCCGGCGGAACGCGCCTGTTCGTTACTAACGCGAACGTCGACGGCTATACGGTGCGTTTCGCGCTGCTTAACGGTTCCAACTATATGTGGGATGCCGACGATCTTGCAAAATATCCGGATATACAAACGGAGACCGTAAACGGAACTATCGTCGCCGTAATGCTTAAATGGCACGTTGCGCGAGCGGATGTCAACGACATAATCTGGAACGACAGTCTTATCTGGAACGAACAGAAACAGACTTACGAGCTTACTTACGGCGACGCATACAGCATTGCGGCGCGCGCTACTTATACGAATGCTGTAAGATATTTGTATGCCGCGGACAACGGTACGGATCCGTCAAATATCACGGCATGGAGTACCGAACGTCCGTATGCCGCCGATAGATATTACATAAAGGCGGAATGCGACGGCAACGACAACTATGTTTCCGCAGTAGACTACAGAAAGATATTTATAGATAAGGCGGTGCTTACAGCCGTTCCTTACGGAAGTATGGTGTACGGCGATAAATTTTCATTCGGAGTGTGCGATTTCGATCTGTTCGGATACGTCGATGCCGAAGACGCACGTATAACGCGCGATCCGGCGCTTATAAGATACTCGTTTGTCGACGGAACGTTGAATACAGACGCGCTCGACGCAAATCCGGGATATGCTTTGACAATGGCCGTAGACGGCGACGGATATGTTGTCGGCGTCACATCGCCTAACTATTACATCGTACTGCGTAACGGCGTTTTTGCGGTAGAACAAAAACGCGTGACGGTAGGTATAGGGTCCGGCGGCACAAGCGTCTATCTCGAAAATATCGATCCGAGCGGTGTAACGCTGACAGCCCTAAGCGGTTTGGACGGCGATCCGGACACCGCGCAGATAACAGAGCTTTTGAAAGTGGTGCTTGAGATCTCTGCGAAAAAGGGCGATACCGTCGGCAGATATACCGTAAACGCGCGCAGCCTTAACGGTAACTATGCGGTGGAATTTATCGCAGGAGAGTATACGATCACCGAATTGCGTGTGCGGATAGAAATATCCGCAGGCGGCGGCGAGTACGAAGGCAATATAACCGAGGCGAAGGTCGAGCATATTTATACGGTAAACGCTGCCGAGAACAAGGATATAATAGGCAGCGTCGAACTGAAATTTTCGTACCGTTACAGCGGTAGATCTTACAGCGGCGTAGCGTATAACGGAGATGTTCCGCCGACGCTTGCCGGAACGTATATTGCGACGGTGACGGGGATCGTCAACGATTCGAATTATATCCTCGATCTGTCTGCGGGCGACGTGTCCGTGCCGTTCATAATTACCAAAAAGGTCATAGACGCCGGCAAACTCAAAGTCGATCCCAAACTATATACCGGCAGTCCTTTGATACCGGAAATAACAGACGGATATTACAATATAAACGGCGAAACCATATATACCGTACTTCCGCACGGGGATTTTGTGGACGGCGGAACTTATACGTTTACGCTCGAACTCACGGACGAGTACAATTACAAGTGGCTTGCTTCCGATGTGGCTGTACGCGATATGAATTTCGTGATAGCCAAAGCGGATAACTCGCTTGTGGCAGCCGAGCCGGGCGACGTGCCGGTCATCGAAATAAAAGGCTGGACATTCGGTAAATTCGATGCCGACGTCAATATGCCCGAGGCAAACGTTAAGTACGGAAACGAGCTTATCGTGTTTACTTACGCTCCGGACCGCAACGGACCGTATACGACGGCAATCCCGTCTAACGGAAAAGCCGGCGATTATTGGGTACGTGTGACCGTACGGGAAACGGCTAACTATAACGAGTTCGTGAGCGAGCCGTTTATGTTCACCATCGATAAACTTCGTCTGACTGCTCCTACTTTGGAAACCGTTACGGAAGGTAAGGGCAAGAACGACGTTTATACGGGCGGAGAATTAAGTTCGCTCGTGCTTGGGTTCGACAGCGTTCTCATGGGTGTGTATTACGACGGCAGTGTTAATCTCAACGGCAGCAAAGTGACCGTGTTTGCGGTAAATGCCGGATATTACGAAGTGAAAATTTCCGTAAAGGATCCCGTCAATTACCGCTGGGCGGACGGCACGCAATGCGACGAGAACGGCAATGCGGTATTGTCCTGGACGGTAGCGCGTAAAAAAGTCGCAAAACCCGTTCACAATTCCGATATGCTGATAGTAAACGGCAGTATCCTCGAGTACATACCCAACGGCTTTGACGGCAAGATCATGAACATCACCGACAATAAGTCGGGATACGGCGGAACGTTCACGGCTACGGTAACGCTTGCGGATACGGATAACTACGAATGGTCGGACGGCTCGACGGACGCGCTCAAGTTCACGTGGAAAGTGGTGGGATCTCATACCGTATTTATCGCGGTCATAGCTTCGCTCTCCGGCGTAGCCGGAGCGCTGGGTATAGTCGCTTTGGTGCAGTTCCTGCGGTACAGAAAGAAAAAGAAAGCCGAAAACGGCAAAGGGGTGGCGTAATGATGGTCAACAACTGGTTTATATCGGCAGGGCTGTTTTCGCCCGGTCAGATCGCTGCTATCGTGATAGTTTCCGTTTTGCTCGCCGCCGCAGTAGGGGTCAATATTTGGCTGATTTTTTTGATCCGAAAGCGCGGCGCGCATAAGATGTACAACGAGCAGATGAACAAGCAGCGCGAAGCGCTTATGAACAGATTGGCGGCTATGCGTGCCGGTGCGCCGGCGGAAAGATCCGGGTTTACTTTTCCGATGATGTTCGGCGCATACGGCAAAGACGAGGAAAAAGCCAAGGCGGAAGAAGCCGCGGAAGCTGCCGAGATCGCGGAAGAAGAAAAAATCGCGGAAACAGCCGACGAAGCCGACGAGGACGAGGAAGAAGATCTGCTCGATCTGGAGATCGTGGAAAACGGCAGGGTCGTACGTTACGACCGCAGTTATACGGCGCGGATTATACAGTCCGACAACGATCTTAAGGGCAGATATTCAGAGTTGAAAAACTATATCATGTCTTATAAGGGCATGAGATCGCGTATCAGTTGGAAAAAAGAGATATTCCATATCGGCAGGAAGAATATAGCAAGTTTCGTAGTGCGCGGCAAAACGCTTTGCATATGCCTTGCTACCGATCCCAAGATGTTCGACGGGACAAAATATAAAGTCGACGATCTTTCGCTGCGCAGCAAAAAGAACAAAATGCCGTGCCGGTTCCGTATCACGAGCGACCGCAAAACGTATTACGCAAAGGAACTTGTCGATATTGTTGCAGCCGGCTTCGGCATAGACAGAACACTTACGTATACGCCGCAAGATTACACATTGCCGTATAAATCGACGGAAGCGCTTGTCAAACGCAGGCTGATAAAGGTCTTGGGCGACAGCATACCCGATTTTGCAAAAGAGGACGCTTTGGCGGCGGCAAAGCGTATACATTACAACCGCAGTTTCGAAGCGCGCATAATACAATGCGACGAGGAACTCAAAGGGTATTATTCGACGCTCAAAAACTACTTGCTTTCTTATAGCGGCGTATCCGTCAACAACACGTGGAAAAAGGAAACGTATACGGCAAATAAAAGGGTTTACGCAGTGTTCGTCATACGCGGCAAAACGCTGTGCCTGTGTCTTGCGCTCGATCCACAACAGTTCGTCGGGACCAAATACAACGTCGAGAACTTGGGCGCGCGCGTCAAAAACACCAAAACTCCTACGCTGTTCCGTGTAAAAAGCGCACGAAAGATAAATTACGCAAAACAGCTCATCGATAAAATGTTTGCGGAAACAGGCATTCCGAAGACAGAAAGGCAGGACGTCAATTACGTGGTCCCGTTCACGTCGACAGATACTCTTGTGCGCCGCGGACTGATAAAAGTGGTGACCCTGTCTAAAAAGAAAGAGGAGAACGCGGACGTTCCCTATACCGACGGCTTTGCCGGCGGCGTATCTGAAAGTGCGCGGCAGACCGATGATAACGGCGGCGTCCAAAGCGAACAGAGCGTTGCGGAAGCTGCCGCAACTGCGGAATAATGCCGATCAAGCTTACGGTCGTTATGTAAATACGATATATGGGCATATGTGCAATCGGGCGTGCGTAAAAGTTCGCCCGATTTGATTTTGCTGTCGGGGTGCAAAGTCGTTTACTGTCAAACACTTGCATTTGTACGCCGATTACTGTATAATACAATCATCGGAGAATACACATGAAAGATATATCGGCAGTTTGGCAGGAAATGTTGTCCATAATGGAAGTCGAAACTCATTCGTTGGGCTTCGACGTTTGGATCCGTCCGATGCATCCCATAAGAGTGGAGGACGATATTTTGGTGCTGTGCGCGCCTACTGCCGAATCCAAAGGCGAAGTTGTTGCCAGATACTTGCCTCTTTTAAAACGCGCGTTGCGCGAGATAGAGGGCGCGCCTGCCGAAATAGTTATCGTTTCCGAAGACGAGATACCTCAGCCTGCTGCGGAGACTATGCGCGAAGAAAAGATATTGGAAGAAGAGCGTCCCAAAGCCTCGGACAGGTGTTTGCTGGATCCGAAATATAATTTTTCGGATTTTGTAGTGGGCGAGTGTAACAGGCTTGCGTACGCTAGCGCGCTCGCCGTAGCGGAAGCGCCCGGGCAAAAATTCAATCCGCTGTTTATTTACGGCGATGTCGGTCTCGGCAAGACGCATATCATGCAGGCTATAGGCAACGATCTGCGTCTTACACGTCCGCACTGCAAAATGCTTTACGTTTCGATGATAACGTTTATCAACGAATTTATCGCGTCTATTCACGGCGTGCACGGCGTAAATAATCAGTCGTTCCGGGATAAGTTCCGTAATCTCGATCTGTTAATGATAGACGACGTACAGTTTTTGAGCAAAAAGCAGTCCACACAGGACGAGATCTTTCATTTATTCGAAGACCTTAAAAGCGCCGGTAAGCAAATGGTGTTTACGTCCGACCGCCGTCCTCAGGATATCCCCGATCTGGATGAACGTGTGAGATCGCGATTCGCATCGAGTATGATAGTGGATATACAGGCGCCGGATCTGGAAACGCGTATAGCCATATTGCAGAAAAAGTCTCAGAAAGAAAAGAAAAATATAGGGATCGAAGAACTGACGTTTATCGCAGAGCGCGTTACGAGCAACATTAGGGAAATGGAAGGCGTTTTGACAAAGATTCTGTTTCTGTCTACGTTGTACGATCGAAAAGTGGATCTTGCGATATGTCAGGAAGCGCTTAAAGACTATCTTGTTCAAGAGTGCGACGATATTTCGGTGGACGAAATAATAGACTGCGCGTGTAAATATTTTAACGTTCAGAAGTCGGAAGTGGTGGGCAAACGCAAAAACAAGGATGTTGTAGTGCCGCGTCAGATCGCCATATATCTTATAAACGAGTTTACGAATATCCCGTTGAGTTCGATAGGCAGTTATTTCGGCGGCAGAGAACATACAACCGTCATGTACGCCCGAGATAAAATAACATCGCTCATAAATACAGATACGAAAATCAGAACAGCGGTCAACGATATAAAAGCTATGATATTGCGTAAATAAAAATACGTTTGCGTATCGGCGGTGGGGTGTTGTACGGATCTTGCGGCGGTACCGTTATGTCATTTGATACAAGAAGCTAAAATCGCAGCACGGTCGTTTTGCCAAAACTGTTGACATATGCGTCAAATAGGTGTAGAATATATACTATGGACAGTACAGTACCCCGAAGTACCGTGCCTATTCCGGTAGCGGTCACGGTCGCATCCGATAAAGAGCCGGTAGAATGCTCCGGCATTCTTAAGGAGTATTCCCACGGGTTTGAATTGGGATTTTCGATCAAGAACGATAAGTTCTCGGTTTTGCATACCGCGGAAAGCACGCGTGTAACTGCCGCAGGCGAATTGTCGTACGATATTCAGCTTATGTCCGGCGAAACGTCGGCAGTGCTCGAAACACCGTTCGGCAAAATTAGATTTTCCGTTAAAACTCTCGTGCGCGACATTGTTCGCAGCGAAAATTCGTTAAAAATACTGCTTAAATATATCCTTTTTTCCGAAACGGCGGGGGAAATAGAACGCACCGTGGATATAGCGGCGCGGTTTTTGCATTGAATCAAGAGGTAAATTAAAACAATGAAGATCAAGTGGCTGGGACATTCGTCATTTTTGCTCACCGAAAGTACGGGTATTACCGTTTTGACCGATCCGTTCGATCCCGATACGGTCGGATACGATTTCGAATCGCGTGATGCGGACATCGTTACGGTTTCCCACGGACATTCCGACCATAATTACTTAAAGGGCGTAAAATCGTATAAGCAGATATACGATACTGCCGGCAAATTCGAATACGAAGGCAGAGTCCACGTGACCGGCATTCAGGCTTTTCACGACGAGTGCGAGGGCGGAAAACGCGGAAAAAATATAATATACAAATTCGGCATGGACGGAGTGAACGTTTGTCATATGGGCGATATAGGCGAACCGTGCAGTCCCGAGCTTGTCGAACGTTTGCTACCCGTTAACGTGTTGCTTATCCCCGTCGGAGGGAATTACACTGTGGACGCAGGGGCGGCAAAGGAATATGTCGACAGGTTAATGCCCGATATAGTTATCCCCATGCATTATAAAATTCGGCATTGCGAGCTGGACATAGATAAAGTCGAACCGTTTGCGCGTATGTTCGACGACGAATGTGTAGAGGAAGATCTGTCGGAGCTCGATCTCGACCGCGCCGACTTTAACGAAAGTCCTACGCGTCTTATAATTTTGGAAAAGCAAGACCGATAAATACATTCGCCGCTGCCTGTTGCGACGCGTTTTATACGACAGTACAATATTGTATATGTGATTTGCGATATGTTGCGGTCAAACGCTTGCCAAAGACGTTTTACAGTGATATAATCATACTTGCGGCTAAATATTTCATGGTCGCATCCTTACTCGCCGACGGACATGCCGTCTGCAGGCGGGTCATAGACCACAAGGAGGGTATATGAATAATTACGAGATCCTTTATATCCTGTCCGACAAGCAGGATGCCGACGCAAAAAAAGCGTTGGTGGACAGGTTCAAGGCCGTCGTTGCGCCTTACGGTGAGGTCACGGCAGAAGAATGGGGCGGCGGTTCGCGCAAGCTGGAGTATCCCATTCAGACTAAAATTTCCGGCAAACATTTTACCGGCTACTACGTGCTTATGAAGTTTACGGCGCCGTCCGATATCCCTGCGGAACTCGAGCGGCAGATGCGCATAAGCGACGACGTATTGCGCTTCATGATAGAAAGAGTATAGTATAGATCGGAGCGTTCGCAAGCGGCAGCCTGCGTAACGGTCTCGGCATTCAGAGAAAGGAGCAGACAGATCATGAACAAAATAATTCTTATAGGCAATCTTACGCGCGATCCCGAATCGAGCAGTACGCAGGGCGGAGTAAATTTTACACGGTTCAACATTGCCGTCAACCGACCGTTTACCAATGCGGCAGGTGAGCGCGTAGCCGATTATTTCGACATTATTTGTTGGCGTCAGCTTGCGGAACGCTGCGCCAAATATCTTTTTAAGGGCAGTAAAGTCGGCATAAACGGTTCCGTTCAGCGCCGTCAGTATGAAGACCGCGACGGAATAAAGCGTACGTCGTTCGACGTAGTCGCCGACGAAGTGGAATTTTTGACACCCAGAAGTAACGGCGGCCGCGAAGGCGGTGCGCAGAGCGGTTATACACCCGAAGAACCGCACCCTATTTCCGATATGCAGGTCGTGGAAAACGACGACTTGCCGTTTTAATCTAAAAGGAGCATAATTGTCATGGACAAGAACAGAAACAAATCCAAATCCAACGACGGTGACGACAAGGTAAGAAAAACGCGCCGTCCCGCCAAAAAGCGCGTTTGCGAATATTGTCAGGGTCATATCGACAGCGTAGATTACAAGGATGTCGAGCGGCTTAAAAAGTACATCGCCGAAAACGGTAAAATATTGCCGCGCCGTGCAACGGGGCTTTGCGCCGAGCATCAGCGCGACGTAACGACCGCCGTCAAGCGCGCGCGCATAATGGCTTTACTGCCTTTCCGCGGCGAATAATACAAAAACGGGCGAATTGCCCGTTTTTTTTGATAGTTTCGGCGAACGCCTTTTTATGAGGTGTTCCGAGCAAGCCGTTGCGCGTGTCGCGCAAATAATCACATGTAAGGATCTTATAAATGATAAACGTATCCAACGTAAAGCTGCAATTCGGCACGAGAGTGCTTTTCGAAAACGTAAATATAAAGTTTGCAAGCGGTAACTGTTACGGCATAATAGGCGCAAACGGTGCCGGCAAGTCTACATTCTTAAAGCTTTTGTCGGGAAAGATAGAACCCAGCAAGGGCGAGATATCCATAGGCAAAGGCGAGCGTATGTCTGTTTTGGAACAAAACCAAAACGCATACGACGATTATACCGTGCGCGAAGCGGTAATATGCGGTCATAAAGAGTTGAGCGATATCCGTGCCAAACGCGACGTGCTTTACGCCAAGTCCGATTTTACGGAAGAGGACGGCAATATAGCGGCGGAGTTGGAAACGAAATACGGCGAACTCGGCGGTTACGAATGCGAGATCGACGCGGAAACGCTGCTCAACAGTATCGGCATAGACCAATCGCTGTTCGATATTCAGATGCGAGACATCGAGCCGAAGATAAAAGTAAAAGTGCTTATAGCGCAGTGTCTTTTCGGTAAACCCGACATCCTGCTTTTGGATGAGCCTACAAACAATTTGGATATAAAAACAGTGCGTTGGCTGCAAGAATATATAAAGAGCATGGAGCAGGCTACCGTTCTCGTCGTTTCGCACAATCGGCACTTTTTGAACCAAGTATGTACGCATATTTGCGATGTGGATTATTCCGCCATCAATATGTTCGTAGGCAACTACGATTTTTGGTACGAATCTTCGCAGCTTATATTGCGTCAGCAGCGCGAGGCGAATAAAAAGGCGGAAGCGCGTATAAAAGAGCTTCGCGAATTTATAGCAAGGTTTTCGGCAAACGCGTCCAAGTCCAAGCAGGCGACAAGCCGCAAGCGCGAACTCGATAAGATAGAGATACAGGATATCAAACCTTCGTCGCGCAAATACCCGTATATTGATTATAAGTTCGAGCGCGATCCCGGCAACGATATACTACGCGTGGAAAAGCTTTGCAAAAAAGGCTTTTTCGAGAACGTTACGTTCAGCGTAGGGCGGGAAGATAAAATAGGTTTTTTAACGGACAACAGCCTTGCCGTCGCGGAACTGTTCGATTGCATATTCGGCGACGGAAAGCCCGATTCGGGCAGAGTGATATGGGGCAAAAACGTCAAACCGGCGTACATGCCGCAGAATTACGATAAGTATTTCGAAGGCTGTGCTTTATCGCTGGTAAAATGGATAGATCAATGGTCCGAAAATCACGAGCAGGAATATTTGCGTTCGTGGCTGGGCAGGCTGTTGTTTTCGGGCGACGAGGCGCTTAAGCCGGCAAACGTGTTGTCGGGCGGAGAAAAGGCGCGGTGTATGCTTGCGCGCATGATGTTGCTCTCGCCCAATTTCCTTATTTTCGACGAGCCGACAAACCATTTGGATCTGGAAAGCATAACGTCGCTTAATAAGGGTATGATCAACTTCAAGGCGCCCATTCTGTTTATTACCGCGGACGAAGAAATAATGTCTTCCGTGGCAAACAGGATAATAATCATAGAAAACGGACAAAAGTCTTTCGACCGTCCCGTGACGTACGACGAATATATTTCGACACTGTAAAAGCTTGTATTTTATGCGGTTTTTCGATATAAAGAATTACGCAAATCGCTTTGTTATCGGTTGACGAAGTTATCTAAATGAGTTATAATATCGGTATGGTTGGTATTGGTGTCAACGGGGTTATACTCCGTGTAAAAAACAACGTGCTGGGCGAGATCGGGAACATCCCCGTGCTCGGTAAAACGCTCGAAAATTGGGTCGCGGATGCTGTAAACGCACAGTGCGCCGTTATCGAATCGTCACCTGTAATAAATATAGCCGAAAAAATAAAATCGGCGGTAGACCGGACAAAGCCGGTCACTGTCGTCATGTACGGCGATACGCCGCTTGTCACGGCTAAAACCGTAGAGATCGCTGTTCGGCAGCTGAGCGAGCAAAAGCTTAATACTTTAAAGCTTCCGCGCGGATGCGTGTTCAATACCGATTATCTTTTCGAAGCGGACACTCTGTTTCCGCAAGAGCCTGCGGGCGGCGGAGAATTCGAGCCTGTGTGCGACTGCGAAAGCCTTTCCCGTATAACCGATACCGTACGCCGCCGCATTTTGAATTATCACGCCGGGAACGGAGTTGTTATTTACGATTACCGCAATACTTATATCGACTGCGACGTCGTTATCGAAAAGGGCGCGGTCATAGAACCGTATAACTTTATAAAAGGCAAAACAATAATCAAATCCGACGCGCACATCATGCCCGGTAATTATATTGAAAACTGCATTATCGGCAGGGCTGTGCGCATAGACAGTTCCAGATTGTACAACAGCCTTATAGGCGCGGAAACGCGTATCGGACCTTTTGCGTATTTGCGTCCCGATACGGTCATAGGCTGCGGTTGCCGTATAGGTGATTTTGTGGAACTTAAAAATTGCGTAATAGGCGACGGATGTAAGGTAAGTCATCTGACTTATATCGGCGACGCCGAACTCGGTAAGGAATGTAATGTGGGTTGCGGCGTCGTATTTGCAAATTACGACGGAAAAAACAAATTTCGATCTACTGTCGGCAGCCGTGTGTTTATCGGATCCAACGCCAATATCGTTGCGCCGGTCAATATCGCGGACAGAGCGTTTATCGCTGCCGGTTCTACCGTGACCAAGGATGTTCCGGAACAGGCGCTTGCAATAGCGCGCGCAAGACAGACGGTAATACCCGGTTGGGCAGGTAATATGTATGCTCCGCCGAACGGCGAGGCGTCGCCGCGCCCGTTTAAGTTCGTACAGTATTCCGATGGTATCATAGACGCGGCGGCGACCGATACGCATAATACTTCGGTTGTTACAGACGGACCGGAAAGTGCCGGGGATTTAAAAGAAGATAACGGCGGTCAGCCGAATTAACAATATACTTTTGGAGGATACCAATGATAGCTCACGGCAACAAGATAAAATTGTTTTGCGGAAACTCGTGCAGAGCGCTCGCCGAATCTGTCGCGTCCAGACTGAAAATGCGGCTTTCCGAAGCCGAAGTCGGCAAGTTCATCGACGGAGAAATTTCCGTATCCATAGGCGAGTCTGTTCGCGGTTGCGACGTGTTTGTTATTCAGTCTACATCCATTCCTACCAATGACAATCTTATGGAATTGCTTGTAATGATAGATGCGTTAAAACGCGCGTCTGCAGGCAGGATCACGGCTGTTGTGCCTTATTTCGGTTATGCGCGTCAGGACCGTAAAGCACGTGCCAGAGATCCGATAACGGCAAAGCTCGTCGCCGATCTTTTGACTACCGCCGGCGCGGACAGGATCCTTACGATGGATCTCCACGCGGCGCAAATACAGGGATTTTTCAACATTCCGGTCGATCATCTTTTGGGCGTGCCCATTCTCGCCAAAGCCATAGCAAACGAACCGTTTATTAAGGAAGCAGGTGAGGACCTGGTAGTTGTTTCGCCCGATGTGGGTTCTGTCGGCAGAGCGCGGCAGATGGCGCAAAAGCTCAATAAAACTCTCGCTATCGTGGACAAACGTCGTCCCAAAGCCAATGTCATGGAAGTCATGAATATAATCGGCGATGTCAAAGGCAAGCGTTGCCTTATAGTGGACGATATGATAGATACAGCCGGGACGATCGCGCAGGGAGCAAAAGCGCTTGTCGATGTCGGTGGCGCGTCCGATGTTTATGCGTGCTGCACGCACCCCGTTCTGTCCGGACCGGCTATCGAACGTTTGGATAACTCCGTTATCAAAAAGCTGTTCCTGCTCGACACGATAGAACTTCCGCAGGAAAAACAGTTGGATAAATTTATTACGGTATCCGTAGCGCCGATCTTCGCAGAAGCTATAGCTGCTATATTTGCGGATCTGCCCGTATCCAAACTGTACGATTGATTTTATCGGCGTAAAAACTTTATTATTTTAAAATAAAATGCGTTTTGTTTTTGAAATGCACCCCAAAAGTTAGACAAACTTTTGGAGGTGCATTTTTATGGCAAA
>CAJUBY010000051.1 GCA_910585055.1 uncultured Christensenella sp.
ATCACGTCTTCTACGCCGCCCGAACCGAGAAGCGCCGGCAGGGAAATATATACGTCGTTAAGACCGTAATGACCGCGCGCAAACACGCTTACAGGCATTATCGAATGTTCGTCACTGACGATGCTTTTGCAGATACGCGTTGCGGCGGCGGCAATACCGTAATACGTCGCGCCTTTTCTGGCGATTATTTCGTACGCGGAGTTTTTTACGCTGTCGGCGAGCTTTTTGCGGTTGTCCTCGTGTCCGGTGTAGCCGCAGTGCGCGCAATATTTATCTAGCGGAATGCCGCCGACGTTGGCGCTCGACCACACCGCAAGCTCGCTGTCGCCGTGCTCGCCTATAACAAACGCATGTACGCTTTTGGGATCTACGTTAAGCCTGCGTCCCACCGAAAATTTAAGCCGTGCGGAATCGAGGACCGTACCACTGCCGAAAACGGTGTGCTGCGGCAGACCCGACAGCTTGTAGGTAACGTATGTCATTATATCTACGGGGTTAGACACTACCATCAAAAACGCGCTGCGGTTATATTTGACTATCTGCGGCACGATCGAGCGGAACACGGCGACGTTTTTGTGTATGCAGTCCAGTCTCGTTTCGCCCGGTTTCTGCCCGACGCCCGCGGCGATTATTATTATACCGCAATCCGATAGATCGCGGTATTCTCCGGCTCGGATCTCGACAGGGTGGGTGAACGGAAGACAGTGGCTCAAGTCCATCGCTTCGCCGACGGCGCGGTCGCGGTCTACGTCGATGAGAAGCATGTCGGTAAACAATCCGCTTTCCATGAGCGCGAACGCGGTGGTGCTGCCCACCATGCCGCACCCGATAATGGCGACTTTCCTTAAATTCATGGTAAATATCCTTATACGGTTTTAGGTATAGTTTCTTCGGCGCCGCAAAAAGTATTCTTAATTGTATAAAACCGTACTTTTGCCGCTTGCATTTTTCCGCGGAAAATAGTAATATATCGGTATGAAAAAACTTGCCGAATTTATAGTGAATAAACGGTTGATACTGCTTTTTGTATTTGTCGGTGTCATAGTTTACTGCGCGTTCGGCATTCCCAAAATAAAGGTAGAGTACGACATAACTCAATATCTGCCCGGCGATACGGATACGGCAAAAGCCATCGCCGTAATGGATAAGGAGTTCGCCGCGCTCGGTTCGGCGACTTTTCTCGTCGAAAATGTTACGCCCGAACAGGCGGAAGATCTTGCGACATACATAAACGGTTTGGACGGAGTATCGCAATTGACGTTCGATCCCGACAGCGTAGGCAATTACAAAGACGGCTATGCGCTGTTTAACGTGTTTTTCACGGGCGGCAACGGCGATAAACGCGCGGTCGCCGCATACGGCGCCGTAACGGAACACCTTAAAAAGGGCGGATATGCGTTTTGTGTTCCAACGCCGCTCGTAAACAATTACGCCGAAACTCTTTCAAGCGAAATGACTGTGATAATAGCGATAGCGGCGGCGGTCATAATCGCTGTATTGCTGTTCACGTCCAAAAGCTTTGCGGAGGTTTTGGCTTTTCCGGTGGTGTTCGGAGTCGCGGCGGTACTCAACATGGGAACAAACCATTGGCTTGGCAAAATTTCGTTCGTGTCTAATACCGTATGTATAATACTTCAGCTTGCACTCGCTATAGACTACGCAATTATTCTGTGCCACAGGTTTACGGAAGAAAAGGACAAACATCCGGGCGACCCTCAAACTGCGCTCGTCGCCGCGCTTACGAAGGCGATCCCCGAAATAGCGTCGAGTTCGCTTACTACGGTATCGGGGCTTGTCGCGCTCATGTTCATGCAGTTGGGACTGGGATTCGATCTCGGTATGGTGCTTGCGAAAAGCATAATATGCTCGCTGCTGACGGTGTTCTTTCTTATGCCTTGCATACTGTTATGGCTTTCGAAGCTTATGGATAAGACCCGTCACCGCAGTTTCGTGCCGAAAGTACGGTTTTTGGGAAGTGGTGTCGTTAAGATAAGGTACGCAGTCGTAGCGGTGTTCGTCGTGATGTTCGGAATCGGCGCATGGCTGAGTCAAAACGTAAAGTTCTGTTACAGTCAGGATTCAATCGTCACTTCGCGCCCGACCGAGACCATGTCCGCGCAAGCCAAGCAGAGCGAGATCTTCGGTATAAGCAACGCATTTGTCATACTTGTGCCGAAAACGACGGAGCCTGATATACAGCGACTTATAATAGATACGGTTTCCGCCGAACCGCTGATCGATTCCGCGCTCGGCTGGGCTGCCGTAAAACTGCCTTCGCGCACCGATCCGCAAAAATCATATTATTTGACGGACAGGATAAATTATTCCGATCTTTCGGATCTGACGGGAATAGACGAAAATAAAACGCGCACGCTGTTTGCGCTGTATGCGTTGAGCCACGGCGGTTTGGGCGGCGTTTCCGTAGACGATTACCGCGTGACCGCGTCCGACCTGTTCGAATATGTTTTCTCTAACGACGGAATAGCCGATATAGTCGGTCCCGATATCGCCGCACTTAAAAAGACTTTGGAGTTCGGCAAGAGCCAGCTCGTCGGGGAAGCGCATTACAGGCTGGTTTTCAATATAGCGGCGTCTGTGGAAGCGCCGGAGACTTTCGCTTTGATAGAACGGTTGACGGCAGCCGTAAAGAGCATAGATAAAAATGCGGTGTTTGCCGGATCCGCCATGAGCGCGTATGACCTTAACGGATCGTTCACGCACGATAATATCTTAATAACGATACTTACCGTCGCGTTTGTTTTTTTGATACTCGCTTTTACATTCCGGTCGTGGGGCATCCCAATAGTGTTAGTCGCGGTCATACAGGGCGCGATATTCATGAACTTTTCTTTGCCGGTTATTACCGGCGGAAATCTGTTCTTTTTTGTATATCTGATAGCGAGCGCAATACAAATGGGCGCTACGATCGATTACGCCATACTGCTGACTAACAGATTCCGAATGTACAATGCGTCTGTGCCGAGAAAGACTGCTGTCGTAAACGCGGTGTCGGAAGCTTTCCCTACGATAATGACCTCGGGCACGATAATGACGGTCGCGGCGTTTTTGGTCGGGGCCATGACGACCGATCCGCTTATATCGTCTATGGGTATGACGCTGGGCACGGGAACGCTTATTTCCATAGCGTGCGTGCTTACTGCATTGCCTGCGCTGCTGTATATGTTAAGTCCGTTGCTAGCAAAAACGGTGATCGGGAAACGCAGGCGCGCAAAGGACATCGTAATGCCCAACCCGAGCATTCCGCCCGACAGAACGGCATTTTTATGATTTGAAATAGGCGCGGTAAGCGCGCAAAATATTTACGGAGAAGGATATGAAGAAACTTATAGACGTAGCCATGGGGCGCGTAAAAGCGGATACGGTCATTAAAAACACGACCGTGGTCGACGTGTTCAACGGCGGTTACATAAAAGGCGACGTAGCCGTTTGCGGCGATAAGATCGCGGGAGTAGGCGAGTATTCGGGCGATACCGAGATCGACGGAAGCGGAAAATACGTAATGCCGTCGTTCTACGATACGCATATGCATTTCGAGTCGGTCATGATCCGTCCGAGCGAATATTTAAAGCTTGCGGTGCCGCGCGGAGTTACCGCGCTTAACGCCGATCCGCACGAAATAGCCAACGTATGCGGCGAGAAAGGTATAAAATTTATGCTGGAAGACGTAAAAGGCATTCCTTGCGACGTGCATTTTATGATGCCGTCGTGCGTTCCCAGCACTCCGGAAGATAAAGCCGGCTGTGTGCTGGGCGCGTCGGACGTCAAGCGAATATCGGAAAAATACGGGTTGTTCGGGCTGGGAGAGATGATGAATTTCCCGGGCGTCGTGAACTGTGTTCCGGACGTTATCGAAAAGTTGGAAGCTTTCGAAATAACGGACGGTCATGCGCCGTCTGTATACGGCAACGCGTTGAACGCTTATCTTTGCGGCAATATACTGACCGATCACGAATGCGAAACGGCTGAAGAAGCGCGCGAAAAGATAAGCAAGGGCATGTACGTTATGATCCGCGAGGGCAGTCAGACAAAAAATCTGCGCACGATCATAAAAGCGGCGGATAAAAAAAATCTGCGTAGGTTTTTGTTCTGTACGGACGACCGCAACGTCGAAGACCTGTGCGAACTCGGCACGGTTGGCAACGCCGTGCGTCTGGCGGTCGAATGCGGTATGGATCCCGTCGACGCTATCACCGTGGCGTCGCTCAATGCTTTCGAGGCATACGGCATAAAAAATCACGGTGCGATCGCGCCCGGGTACTCGGCGGATCTTCTTATATGTGCCGACAATGTTGCGCGCGAAATAGAATACGTATTTTATCAAGGCAGACCTGTCGCAAAAAACGGCAAGCCGCTGTTCGGCGTTACGCCTGCCGATACTTCGCCTCTTCGCGGCAGCGTAAATATAAAGCCCGTTAAATTGGGTGATCTCGACTTCGAGTTTAAAAAGGGTATGCCTGTCATGCGCGTGTTTCCGAATACGGTGGTTACGGAAACCGTACGGGCGGAAAGCAAAGACGGTTTGAATCTTATGTGCTGTATCGAGCGGCACGGTGCGAGCGGCATGATAGGACACTGTTACGTCGACGGGTTTGCGCTCAAAAACGGCGCGATCGCGCAGACGGTTGGGCACGACGCGCACAATATAACGGTGCTGGGCGATAATGCCGAAGATATGTTGACTGCCGTAAACGGACTTGATAAAGACGGCGGACTGGTGCTCGTAAAGAACGGGAAATTGATAGGCAGACTGCAACTGGAGATCGCGGGGCTTATGACGGAAGCGCCTGCGGACAAGGCATTAAAGGTACGCGCGGAACTCTTTAAAGCGCTGTCGGAAATGGATTACAATAAGAATATAGAACCGTTCATGCTGCTGTCGTTTATGACTCTTATAGTAATTCCCGACGCAAAACTCAACCATAAAGGGCTGTTCAGCGTAAAGGATTGGGATTACCTTTACCGCGGTTGAGTTAATTTAAACGGTCGATTTTAGGGGGGACAGTTATGCGGTTTTCTGTTTTAGGCGAAAAATTAGATGAACTTATATACGGAGCCGTGGTAAATAAAAAACATAAATGATTACATTCGTTTATTCTGATTGCATATTGACAACAAATGTCAATAATGATATAATGTAAATATATAAATTTGATTAAGATTACGGGGGCAACGCGGTATGGACGACGTATCGGGATTACATATCGGATGCATAGGATCATGTTACAATACCTCTGCCAAGCCCGTTATTACGCATTCTATTATATTTCACGGTGCCGATATGAAAAAAATTTTTATGTATTTTATTAAGTTCGATATTCGCACTGCTGTGTTTTTCCTGCGGAAACGATGCCGCAGATAAAACCATGCAAACAAATAAAAATCGCGGCTATATGCTTACTCATTACGACGTCGTAACGTGTTATTTGTTAAATGACGATTTCAATATTAAGAGAACATACGGGGAGATTCACGGATCTGCTACCGTCGGCATGGTCGAAAGCATTTACGACGGCGTGGCGGTGCTTCGGACTGGCGAAAGGTATTATTTGCAAGTCGGTATGACTGTTACATTTTCGTATTGCGAAATTCCCGATAAAGAACGAATAGCCGTCGAAAGCGACGAGAACTGCATTCGATTGATCAGACGCAGCGATCTCGACAGCGAGTATTTTGCCGTATATGAATTGGTTCCGTTAAAATCGTGCTCCGGGACGGTTTTAACGGCAAAATGCAGACGTTATCGCAATTCTTCCGATCCGCAATATCTCGATCCGTGGATCGTGTACGCAATATCGATCAAAATTTTGTGAGAATGTTATTATGAAAAAAATCACAAAAGCATTTGTAATTTCGGCGTGTATGCCGATAGCGTTCGCTTGTTTCGGTTGCGGCGACACCGATAAACAGAGTTATGCGCTTTTTTCCGAACCGGTCGTTACCGGTTATATAATCGACGATAATTTCAGACAGGTCGGCGTATACGGGGAGACTGAGAGCATAAAAGTCGACGGGAAGTTCGTATATAAATTGAATTACGATAAAACGGTTCGCGTTTATGCCGATAGAAAGTATTATATAAAGGTAGGCGAAACCGTTTATCCCGATTATTTGCCGAAAGAAATCGCCGACGTCGACGAGTCGCGAATCGATTGCGACGAGGAATATATTGTTATGATCCGACGTAAAGATTTGGACGGAACGCATTTTATGATTTATGAGATGATGCCGTTGCGGACTTGCGAAAAAACCGAGATCACTTTCGCATACTATGACGGAAGACGCTCGGACGGCGCCGACGATGATACGGCAGGGCGGTGGCTGTCGTATACCGCCGTTTTGGAAATATTTTAAAAATCACTTTATAAAGCTTTTGGGCGGAACGCCGTAGGTGTTTACGAAATTTTTGTAGAACGTTACGTAGTTCGTAAAGCCCAGCCCGTCCGCGACCGTTGTGGGACGGGCGCCGTTTTTCAGCAGTTCGTAGGCGTGCGCCATCTTTTTGCGCAGTATGTAACTTTTGATGCCTATTTTCATGTTGTTGTTGAAAACGTTTTGCACGTGAGATTTGGACAAACAGAAATGTTCGGCGATAGCGTCTGTCGTTAGCGGTTCGTTTATGTTGTCGTTTATATATTTAACTACCGACCGCGTAAGCGCGTCGTGAGAGTGCGGTGTGTTCAAAAAATTATGTTCGTTTTTGATAAGCAGCAGACATTCCTGTACCAAAAGTCCGACTGCGTCCGCAAGATCGCGCTTCGGCATAGTGTCCGAGTACAGCTTCATTCTGTCGAATACGGAAAGTATCTGCGGTTTATCGGCTATGTTCACGATACGCGGTTTTTCGAATATCGAACGTACGTCTATACCGAATTTGCCCAGCGGAAAGTTAAACACGAACCGTTCGTACGGCGACAGTCCGTCCAATATAAGACAGTGGAAACTTTGCGGCGGTATCACGGAAAGATCGTACGGCGAAAGCTTGAATACGTTTCCTTCTATATTAAAGCTCGCGTTACCGCCCACAAACAGGTGTAATTCCACTTCGCTGTGAATGTGGCGGAAAAAAAGCCCTATATCAGGGTCGGCGTCGTATTTATGCTGATAAAGAGTGCTGTCGCACCCGTCGAAAATGTCAAACATGGATATATTTTAGCATAAAACAGTAGAAAATGCAATGTTTACCGTAAATTTTTATATGGATTATTTACTTTTTATATGCTAATATATAAATGATAATCTGTATAATGCGCAATACTGTGTATTGTAGGAGGGATTAAGTGAAGAGAAGATCGAGATACGTTGTTACGGGCGCCGTATGTTCTGCGCTTGCGGCGTTCAGTCTGCTGTGCGGCTGTTCGGATCCGGCGAAACCGAACGGTACGCCGCCGGCCGGCAAGCCGGAGCCGGAGGTCATCGCGGAGATGGGAAAATTCGCGGTAGACGCCAAGCTCGACGATTGGACCGATGAGGATAAGGCTAACGGCATATTCATACCGGTGGCGGAAGGACAAAGTGTAAACATTTATGCCAAAAAGGTGGCGGACGAAGGAGTGATCATCGCACTTGACGTAAAACACCACAGGTACGTCGATTCGAGTCCGAATATGTTTACAAATTCCAATTTTCGTTTTTCGTTTTCCAACGGCGGAGAAGAAAGGTATTTTACGTTTGCCGGCGACAGTAAGGGCATAAGCGGTTACAAGACCGTATCTTCGTCCGACGGGCAGATACGTTCCACTCAGATGGAATGCTATGTAAAAAAAGACCTGGTGGAAAACTTCGACGGCGATATACGGTTCGGATTCCGTCTGCACATGAGCGGATGCGCCGAGGATTATTTTTGGGGATATTCGGGCGACTGGCGTTTCGACGGCTGCGATGTAGGAGAGTGCTCGTACTTCATTACCGAAAACGGCATAACGGGCGCGCTTCCCGGCGAACCCGAAGTCGATATCGACGGCGAGGAAGACGATCGTTGGGGATCGATACAGCCCGTAAATAGCGCTTATAACGAAAACGGCGTCATGTCCGTTCGCGGATTTAAAGGTGCGGACGGCGCATATTTCTATTTCGAAGCGGTGCATAAGGAAAACAATGCACATCAGTATTGGTGTTTCAATCCCAATTTCGAGTTTAGATTGGGTAAGTCTGCGACGCAGTTCAAAACATTTAAAGCCGTGCGTTATTCCGACAGTACCGTCCTGTATTCTTCGGGTATAGGCAAGGCGGCGATGGTAACGCGGTTCGATGACGAAGCGTCCATGTATTATACGGCGATCGAACTTTTCGTGCCGTATGAGCAGATCGGTATTGCCGCGGAAGATAAGTTGATCGTCGGTATAGCGTTCCGCGCGGACGAGCGGAGCGTTACGCCGTGGGTGCCCGTCATGTACGAAGGCGAGGCTACTTGGGATATGCATAGTCTTGCGGTTGCCGCAAACGGATGGGAGAGAGCGAGATGAAAAAGAAACCGTATATTATTTTGGCGTTTGTAATAGTGTTTGCCGTATTTTTTACGGGGTGTGTGGCGGCTTGCGGCGATCCCGATAACGGCGGAAACACCGGTACCGGCGGTTTTTACGTAAGCCCGTCGCAGACGAACTGTGCGGTGTTTACCGACAGTTCCGATCATATGCAGGTCATAAGAGCCGCAGGCGATCTTGTAAAAGATATAAAACTCGTTTGCGGTGCGGAACTTCAAAGCAGATCGGGAAAACCCGAAAACGTAAAAAATGCGATAGTCGTCGGCACTGTCGGAAAAAGCTCGGTCATCGACGGGCTTATCGCCGGCGGTAAGTTCGACGAAGCCAAACAGATAACCGGCAAATGGGAAAGCTATGCGATAAAAGTCGTAAAAAACGCTTTCGACGGCGTAGAAAACACGCTTGTCATAGCCGGCAGCGATAAGCGCGGCGCGATCTACGGCGTGTACACCGTATCGGAATCGATAGGCGTATCGCCTTGGTATTTCTTTGCGGATATGCAGCCGACAAAGCGTTCCAAAGTGTCGCTCGACATCAAAACGACGGTTTCCGAAGAGCCGTCCGTAAAATACCGCGGAATATTTATTAACGACGAGTTCAACTTTACGACGTGGGCAAAGGCTTATTCCGACGGGACGGGCGCGCCCAACGCCGAAGTGTATTCGCACGTATTCGAACTGCTGCTGCGGCTTAAAGCAAATACGCTTTGGCCGGGCATGCACGGAGTAAGTACCGCGTTTTATAAAGATAAGGGCGACGACGGCATTTCGCTGAATGCGCGTGCGGCAGACGAATACGGTGTTGTTATAGGCACGTCGCACTGCGAACAGTGTTTGCGCAACAACGTGGGCGAATGGATAGACTGGCTCATAGCAAACAGCGGAAAATACGGTCTTCCCGATGTATCCCGTTATACCAGATATTCCGAATATGCGGCGCTGTATGATTTTTCGTTGCATCCCGAGGCTTTGGAGGTGTATTGGCGCGAGAGGCTTATCGAAGCCAAGGATTTCGAAAGCCTTATCACCATAGGTATGCGCGGCGTGCACGACGAAGGATTTTCGTACGCCGGACTTCAAGACAAGTCGTTTGCGAGCAGAGTTCGATTGTTGCAGAGCGTTATAGATCTTCAGCTCGAGCTTATAAAAGAAATATACGGCGAAGATTACGAGAGCAAGGTACAGCTCGTTTATATCCCGTACAAGGAAGCCGCCAACTACTATTACGGTACCGAAAACGGCGTGGATTACGGAGTGAAAATAAGCATTCCCGAAAGCACAATGCTTATGTGGGCGGACGATAACTACGGTTATGTCCGTCAAACACCCGACGAAGACGAACTCATAGTCACGGACGGCTACGGCAATATGGGCGTTTATTACCATTTGTCGTATGTCGGCGTTCCGTGTGTTTGGATATGGACGGACGTTACGTCATACGCGACTGTTTACGAAGAAATGAAAAAATCGTACGATACCGGCGCCAGCGGTTACTGGATAGTAAACGTCGGCGACATTAAGCCTATAGAATACGGCATGGAGTATTTTTTACAGCTCGCGTACGATATAGATAAATACGACGACACGCAGTATGTCGATTATATGACTGCGCGCGCATTGCGAGACTTTACGGACGATAAAGATCTTGCGCGCGATATCGCCCAACTGTCGGTCGAATTCAAGCACGCGGCGGAGACATACAAATCGGATTTTGCGGGCAAAGACAATATGCCCAACCTGTCTTTGACCGAAAACGGCGACGAGGGCTTGCGAACGGTAAATATTTTCGAAAAATTCGAAGCCGAAGGCGCGCGGATATATTCGCTTTTGCCGAAAGAGAAAAAAGACGGATTTTTCGAGACCGTATATTACGCCATCAAGGCGCAACTGTACAGCATACGCCGAACGGTCTATGCGCAGAAGACGCAGCTGTATTTTAAGCAGGGCAGATATCTCGCCGCGGCGCGGTACGGAAAAGCCGCGATAGAAGCGCAGGATGCGTTGGAAGCCGACGTTCTGTATTATAACAATACGCTTGCCGACGGCAAGTGGTACGGAATGATGAACGAGTTTATCGGCGGAGCGTATTACGGCGTCATCACGCGCGAAGAACTTATGCGCATGATAATACCGGTAAGCACGGCTTACGGTACAAACGGTGTCGGAGCGGTTTGCGAAGGTACGGATAATTATATAACCGGAACCGAACAAGTGCCCGGATCCACGCTTACATTTACTTCGCTCGGCGGCGAAATGCGGTTCATCGACGTATACTCTCTCGGGTCTGTCAATGCCGATTACACGCTTACCAAACCCGACTTTATTAAAGCCGAGTATTCGGGCAGGGTCGGCGCGGAAGAGCGCATAGTATTATCGATAGACAAAACCAAAGTAAAAGAAAGCGCGGAAGGCGTCGTCAAGATCTCCGACAGCTTCGGACACGAATATTTCTTCGGCGTACGATATACCGCGATCGAAGAAGATTTGCGCGATAACGCATATATAATGCTCGACGGCGCGGTTTCGATAGAGGCCGAAAAGTATTCGGCGGCGGAGAACGGCGCGGACGGGAGCTATTGGGCTGTAGCCAACGGACTCGGACGGAGCGGAAGTTCCATACGCGCTTATCCCGATACCGCAAAACCGAGCACCGACTTTATTTCGGCGGCAAAAGTGGTTTATACTGTGTACGCAGAGACAGCCGGCAATTATTCGGCTACGCTATACCGCATTCCTACGCTCAACGAAAGCGGACAGTGCCGTATCGCGGTCGGCATAGGCGACATGGCGCCGAGAATAGCGGAAGGCACAAACGCCACAAGTAAAGGCAGTTGGGGCGCCAACGTCATGCCGCGTATCGAAAAACTCAACTTCACGCTGTCGCTGCAACAGGGATACAACGATGTAAAGGTATATCGAGTCGATCCGTCGATATGCTTCGATAAGATAGTCATTACTGCAAACGGTGTTTCGGACAACAGCTATTACGGGATAAACGAAACGTACAATACGTTCGGAGATTATTCGTATACCGCGCCTGCGAGACTTCCCGAACTCGGCGGCGATATGCCGGAAGAACTGCCCTCGCGCGAAACCGCGTTGTTCAACTTCGGCGAAGTGCGGTATCTCGACAGCGTTTATACCCATGTCTCGGTACGTAACGGCGTATACGACGAGATCAAAGGATTCGGTTTTGCGACATTGGATCAGGCAGACGGAACGGTTCCGTATTACAGAGCGGAAGTCGTAGCGTCGGAGCGTAACAGGAGCTTTGTTTACGGTACGGGCGCGTCGGAGTTTTCGGTAAAGCTCAAAAACGGAACATACGGCGTAGCCGTAGTCGTAGGCGATCCCATTGCCGGCGGACTTTCCCCGACGATGACGCTTGCGGTCGGTGGGACAAAGCTTTACGATTCGTATAAAGTTCCGGCAGGCGGCGTCAACGAATACTATGCGCGCGTGCAAGTT
>CAJUBY010000052.1 GCA_910585055.1 uncultured Christensenella sp.
GGCTTTTGCCCGCATATGAGAAACCCCCGGCTTCGCCGGGGGAGTTTCATTTGCCGAATTATATTTACCGCATATGCTACATACACTACGCGTATGAACGCAAAAGCGATACGAATAACGGCGGTCATCGTTACCGTACTGTGTTTTATTACTGTCGGCGCGGCTGTCGCGCTGTGTGCTGTTTTTCCCAATAAATATTCGGATAAGATAAACGCGGCTGCGGACGAGTTCGGACTTGACCGATCGCTCGTGCGTTCCGTGGTATGGGCGGAAAGCAGATTCGATCCCGATGCGACTTCGGATAAGGGCGCGAGAGGACTGATGCAGCTTATGCCCGAAACATTCAGATCGTGTGCAGCCGCGTTGCGTATTGAAAACGCCGAAAATAAAATGTACGATCCGGAAAGTTCTCTCAGGTGCGGCTGCTATTATTTATCGTTGTTACGCGATAAATTCGACGGCGACATCAACGCCGCGCTTATGGCATACAATGCAGGCGAGTCAAATGCGCGCAAATTTCTTAACGGCGGAAAAATATTTCCCGAGACCGAAAAATATTTAAAAAAAATAAAGTTCGCGCGTAAAGTTTACGGTACATTCGTAAAATGACCGCTGTTGCGATACCGAAAATCTTTATACGCGGAACGAAAGTAAAACGGCGCAGTATAAAACGGAACGGCGCCGTTTTTGTTGCCGAAAATACACGGTAAACTTTATTTCACGTTTTCGGAATTTGCAGAAAAATAGTAAGTCAGGCTTATATCCTGCGGATGGTCGCCGAAAGATCTTCCGAATATATTGAATCCGCCCGGATTGAGCGCGGTGTCCTTGTTGCCGAATGCGATCTCCGTATAGTTTTTGCCGTCAAGTTTAAGATCGTTTACCGCTACCGACGAATTTGTGTCTATCCCGTTGACGGACACTCCGAAATCCGAGACCGATACGGTAACGAGCTGACCGTACTGCGTGTTGTTGGAGTTCCACCAATCCGGATTGAGCCATCCGCGGCGCTCGCCGAAGTCGCCGGGGCAGGTGTATGTTACGAGTTCTTTGCCGTTTATCCAAAACGTTATGTCGGATTTGTAATTGTTGTCGTAATACGGCGCTTCGGAACATATCTCCAGAGACAATACTATTTTATTTATACGACGCTGTTTTGCCGGAATATTGCCGAAGCGGTATGTTATGCGGCCTTTCGACGTGTATATGAGTTGTGCGTCGAACCGTTCGGGAATATAACAAAACTGATTGCTGTTGGGCGAGTGGAACGCGCCGGATGCGGTGCAAAAACTGAAGGTATCGCCTGTGAACTCGTGAAACTGCCCCACGCCCATCGAATACGTTTCGGTCGCATCGTACTCGGCGTGTATGTCAGCGGATCGGTAAAACATAAGACTTGCGCCGTGAAGATTGCGAGTTACAAAACGTTGCGTGCCGTGCGGAGTGGACTTGTAAATTATATTGATAAGCCCGACATCCGCCATTTTTTCCAGATGAAAAAGCAACGTCGTAGTGGGAATATCAAGCCCTTTTACCAGATCTGTGACGGAAAATACGCGCGGATCGTGCTGTATATACCGGAGTATATCCAGCCGTACCGGATTGCCCAGCGCGTAACACAGTTGCGCCATGCACGCGCGGTCTTCGTCGTTAAGCAGATCCAAAGTCTTTACCGCACCTGGATCTTCCGCATATTGGCTGTTTTTGTAAAATCTCATAAGTTCGCCCCATCGGATTTTTTAAAATTCGTTACGGCAATATTATAGCACATTTCGGAAAGGGAGTAAACTATTGTAATAGCTTTTGCTGCGAAAATTATCTATTGCAATAAAAGTAAAGTTGACGGATACGTATTGAAAACGGAAATTTTTTCGGGTATAATTGAAATAAGTCATACTCAAAAGGAGACGATGAGATATGAAAAAGCACAGACTTTTCGTATTGCTTTCGGCGGCGGTGTGTATCGTATTTGCATTGGGCGGATGCGCGGGCAAAACATCGGGCGAAAACGGGACACGCCCGCCGGTGCCGCCCGATCCGCCTGTAACGGAACCGCCGGAGGATGAGAAAAAACCGATCGACCGTACGGATATTTTTATAGACGACGGCGACGACAAACCCATTCCGCCGCCGTACGAGTTTGACGATTCCGTAAAATACGATTATTCGGGCGTTACATACACCAACCGATGGGGAGGTTTTACGGACGGCGGCGGCGCGTATACCGGCATTGCGGATCACGGGAATCTCGCGCTGTGCGAAGATCCGGGATTTCCGTACGGAACGATATCGTGTACGGTACGTTCCAACGATCTGGTCGATACGGGCATTATCTTTTGCGCCAGCGAAACGGGCGACGTTTACGACGAAGCTGAAATGAGCTATTATTTTTATTTTCTGGGTATGGGTGGATCGGCTTATCTCGGCAAATGGAACGGACCTAAAAACGAATGGCAGGCGTTGACGGTGGTATCGCTGGGAAAAGCAGTGGATCCCGACAAAGAATACGAGCTTAAAGTTATCTTAAAGGCGAACAACATAGCCTGTTTTATGGATGGCGAATTGATGTTCGGCTTTAAAGACAAGGAGTTTTTGACCGGCACGGGCTTCGGAATGCGCGTCAACGCTCATCCCGATGTTAATGCGAGTTCGAGTGCGGCAGGCGTGACGATTTCCGATCTTACCGTTTCGAGCGGTTATATAGTCGGTTAAAGCGCTGACGCCGTCGACGGATCTTATAAGAAGACGTCGGCGTGTAGCCGAATAGGAGATATTGTATGATAAACAAAGCGATCAAATTGTTTTTATTAACGGCGCTTGCGGCGGTATTCGCGGCGTTCGGGCTTTTTGCGTGCAGTGAAAAGAACGGCGGCAAAAAGGATCCGCTCAAAGATCCCGTCGTAACGTACACCGTTTCGTTCGAAAGCAACGGCGGCACGGCACAGGACGGCATGGTGTATTCGTCGGACGGCGCACCGCTTGTCCTTCCCGTGCCGGAGTATTACGGATTCGATTTTGCGGGTTGGTACGGTAACGCAGAACTGTCGGGGGGGGCGGCCGATGCTGCGGCGTTCGTGCCGAGTTCGGATACCGTGCTTTACGCCAAGTGGGAAAAGGCAGTGTATCTGTATACATACTACGGCGAAGACAACTTTAAACACAAGCGCGTTTCGTATCGGACGGGCGACGTTATCGATGTTGCGGAACTTACTCCGCCCGAGCCGTACATAGCGGACGGCGTTACATGTCCGTTTATCGGCTGGCGTTACGAAGACGGGAACGTTCCGGGCGCGACTATCACCGTCGGGGAAGAACATATAGTATTGCTGGCAATGTACGACAAGACCGGTGTTCCCGCAAAGCATTATTACAAAACAAATGCGGACGGGTCGGTCACCGCAACGGGCAATCTCGCATGGGCGCAGACGCTTGCGGAAAGCGCGGTCGGCGTATACTCGGCGGAAGTCGCGTTTACAAAGGGCACGGGCGGCGGTGCCGGGCTTGCGTTCCGCATGAAGCTCAGCGGCAACGATTATCCGTATCAAGACAATGGCACCGATTATCTGTCGGCTGTGATCATCCCGGCGAGCGGCAGACTGCAGGTCGCGACCGTGACGGACGGCGCGTTCGCGCATATGGCAGGCAGCGTAGTCCCTTTCGAAGCTATGCCTGCGGCATGGCAGCGCAAATATAACGAAGCGACGGGCGATATAAAAGCGGCGCTTACAGTAGCCGACTACGGCGACAGATTCGAAATTTATATAGACGGCGAAAAGACTTTTACTTTTGCCGACGCTGCAGTGCTCGCAAAATACACGGGCACGGGCTTCGGTATACGCTGTTCTTCCGCAGGCAGTGATTTTGCGGAGTTCATGCATCGCGGCGCCGTTACGGTGTCGTTCGAGAGCAACGGCGGTTCGGCTTGCGACGCTGTCGAATGGCTGTACGGTGATCTCGAATTTCCCGTGTCGGAAAAAGACGGAGTCGTGCTCGACGGGTGGTATTACGACAAAGTGCTTAAAGACAAAGTCGATCCCGGCGACTTTAAAGCAGCGTCGGATATCACGTTGTATGCGAAATGGACGGACGACTTTACAGTCGTACATATAGAGACGTTCGGCGGTACGGAGATCGCGGACTTAAACTATACGGGCGGAAAACTGATACTACCCGAGCCTACGCGCGAGAACAGCTTCTTTACGGGGTGGTTCTACGACGAAGCATGTACGCGCGCAGTGGACGTCGGCGCGCCTATCATAGACGAAGAAACTACGATATACGCAGGCTGGAGAATGCCGCTCGCGTATATTACGGATAACGGCGACGGCACTTATACCACCCAAGGCAAAAGCACGCTTGCGGTGAACGGAGTAGCGGACGGTCTTTGCGGCGAAGTCGAAATGGATCTGTCGTTCCCCAAAGGCATAGGCGGCGCGATAGGTATCGCGTTCCGAGTGACTGCGGCAGGCGATTATTCGTGGGAAGGAAACAGCGTGTATTTGCTGGCGCAGATATTGCCTGGTACCGGCGCTTTGCAGGTCGGAAAGATCAAGTCGGGTTTTGCGCATCTTACGGGAGGACCCGTTCCGGCGGCGAAACTGCCTGCGGCATGGCAGGCTAAATACAGCGTCGCGGCAGCCGCATCGGAGATAGACGTCACGCTCAAAGTCGTGTATCTCGAAGACGGTTTTACTGTATACCTCGACGGAGATCTTGCCTATACATCCGCGGCTGCAGACGCCGAACTTATTTCTTCCATAACGGGCAAAGGTTACGGATTGCGGTCGTCCGCAAACGCAAAACCTTCTACTTACGGCGTACACTGTACCGATATTTACAAAACCGAACTTATTGTAGACGGCGATAATTTTGATACGGTATACTTAAAACATGGCGAGATCATTACCGTAACGGTATCCGACAGCGAGCCTGCGACCGACGCGTTCGGTGCATATCTAATGCGTTTCGACGGCTGGTACACGCAGGAAACGGGCGGTGAAAAGACAGAAGTCGGCGGAAAGAACGCAGCCGGCAAACTGTACGCGCATTTCGAGCGCGTTGCGCTGCATACCGTGACGTACGACGGGAATAACGGCGAAGGGACGTTTGCCGTACAGTATTACGAAAACGGCGGCAAGCTGGTTTTGCCGGCGGAAACACCGACCAAAGAAAGCACGTCTGTGGGCGGAGTAAACAAGGGCTATGTTTTCGACAGGTGGCAGATCGGCGGTGAAGATATCCCGGGCGATTATACGGTAACGGCAAATATCACCGTTTCTGCGGTATATACGGAACGCAATGCTTATATAGTTCGCTATGTTACCGGCGCGGACGGACTTACCGTCGATGATGACATAGTACCCGAAAACGAAGTTGCGGTACTTCCGGAACTTACGCGCGACGGGTATTTGCTGGAGGGCTGGTATACCGAAAATTCGTTTATCAACAAATATACCGACGGCGCTGTAACGGGCGCTTTGACGCTGTACGCGAAATGGATCGAATCGGTAACGGTGATTTTCGTATGCGACGGAACAACCGTTTCGACGCAGGTCATATATAAGGGCGCGGTTTCGGTCTTGCCCGAAGATAGGACGAAAGCTCCTGTCACTGCGCAAAACAAAAACGTTCATACGTATACGTTCAAAGGCTGGTATGACGGCGAGACGAAAATTACGGCTGCAACGGTATTCGACGCTGATACGACCGTCACCGCGCTGTTCGACGAAGAAATATCGAGAAACGGTGTTATACTGGAGTACAGCGCCGACGGCGACGTGACCGGCGCGGTATTCGGGAGCAAATGGGTCCCGTCGTCGCAAGGCGTATGTTTGCCCGACATCTCGATAAGAGAAGGATATTACGAGTATACGCTCAACATGAAAAAGAGCAGTCCGGGTATAAACGTCCGTATGGCGTTTTTGATGAGCGAAGCGGGCAACGTATCCCAAACAGGCACCGGACAGCAGGGCAATATGTGGGTGAACTTCGCATCGGCGACCGGCGGACTTATATTCGGCAGAAAGGTAAAGGGCAATACCAACAATACTTTCGAACTGCCGTACGCTACTATCAAAAGTTGCGCTTATAAAACAAAATATTCGGCATACGCCGTCGGCGATGTCATGAGCCTCAGATTCCGCATAGAGATCGGACAGGGAAAATACAAGTTCTACATAGAAGATTGCTTGCTGGGTGTTTACGGCAATGCGGATTACACCGGCGAAACCCTGTACGGCAAAGTTCTGGACGAAACGACTGTATCTACGGCAGGTCAGGGCGCCGGGATAGAAACATTCCAAAGCTGGATGGAAAATCCGGAAGGGCTGGGAATAGGGTTTATCCTTTGGCAGTCGCTCGATCCGGTAGGCGGAAAAGTGGAATTTACGGATATACGTTACGGCGAGACACGGTCACGAACCGCTCGGCAGACTAATGCCGACGCGCCCGATGTAATTGCTTATACGGCAGGTAAGGAGAATGGATATGAAGAACGGTAAGTCTATCAAACGCATAACTGCGGTAGCGGCGGCAACTATGTGTATTGCCGCGGTAATGCCGACAGGAACGGCTGTCGCAGCCGATACCGACGGTGCGGCGCCGCAAAAGATATTCACCGCGGACAACAATTACAATTATAGGTTGGACGGAACATTGGGACGTTCGCCCGACACTTTCGAAGCGTGGATAAATATTCCGGCAGGCTCGGGCGGCGGCGTTATAATGGGCAATTACGAGGGCGTTAATTTTGCAAATTCCGACTGTACAAACTGGGAGATCGATCCGCTGGGCAGATTCAAGGTGCGGTGGAACGGTAAGGGGCTTATCCACACGTTCCCCGACGTGTATTTCAACGACGGGAAGTGGCACCACGTAGCGCTAGTCCGCGACGGCGAAAACGGTAAGTTCGTGTTCTATGCCGACGGCGAAAAGAGCGGCGAAGTGGAGTCGCGGCAAAAGGAGGCCGTAAGCTCAGTTACGCTCGACATCGGAGTCGACCGCTCCAACTGGAGCACTCGCAAAAATCCGTTGGACGGAAAAGTCGGGCAGATAGCGCTGTACAGCGGTGCGATCGGCGAAGATCGGATAAAAGCCGATATGGACGGGATAAACGATACTGCCGACGGCGCGCTTATCGGGTGCTGGGATCTCGGCGAGAACTGGACGAAACAGCGCATCGCCGACAGGTTCGGCGGCGGACCGACAGCCGTGATACATACATTCGAAAAATTCGTTACGACGATGCCGCTCAACGAATACGATTATTCGATCGTCGGTATGCCCGATATACAGACGATGGTTCACTATTCGCCCGAAAATCTTACATCAACGATGACATGGCTCGCCGACAACGCGGCGGCGCGTAAAATGCAGTTCATGGTGCAGGTGGGCGATCTTTCGGACAGCGGAGCGGTTGACGAATATTACATTGGCGCGGCGCGCGGGCTCGATCTTTTGAACGGCAAGCTTCCGTACACTTTCGTTCAGGGGAACCACGATTACGATAATAACTGCGTGACAGACCGCAGTTCGACACGGTTCGATACGTATTTCCCTTATTCCAAGTTCAGCAAAAACACATGGTTCGGCGGCGCGTACGAACAGGGCACCATGGCTAATACGTATTCGCTGTTCGACGTAGACGAAGTCAAATATTTGGTGTTGAGTTTGGAGTTCGCTCCCAGACAGTCGGTGTTGCGCTGGGCAGGCCGAGTGTGCGAAATGTACCCCGATCGCCGAGTTATAATAAGCACGCACGGCTTTTTAAGCACTAACGGTGAATTTTCGACAGGCAAATTTTCCGGACGTTCGTATTTCCGCGACGTACGGGAAGAAGATAAGACCGACGGCGTACAGATGTGGAACGGACTTGTAAAAAAATATCCCAATATATTTTTGGTATTGAGCGGTCACGAACCGTGCGACGATTTGGTGATGCGCCGCGACAAAGGCGAACACGGAAACACCGTTACGTCTATGCTTATCGACGCGCAGTGCGTGGAAACGGAAATAGGAAAGATAGGCGAAGATATTTTCCTTATGATGTACTTTAACGAAACGTTCAAGACGATAGATTGCGTGTGGTATTCGCCCAAACGCAACAAATGCTTTAATATTCAAAATCAATTTACTATAGATTTCGCCGACGAATTCAATCCCGCGATAGGTAAATGACGCGCCGTCTGCGGCATTTCCCGTACAGGCAGATCGTACCGCATAACGCGCAGATAAATTAACAACGGGATAATGCGTAATAACGCAAAACAGAAGCCGTGATTTCGCACGGCTTTACATTATTCGTAAGTACGGTGACCGATAACTGCAGCGGCATAAGTCTGCCGTAAAATGTGATACCGCACTATTTTGGCTTACCTACGTTGCAAATCGCTTTAAAAAGCTCGACTACCTCTTCCGTAAAATCATTTACAGGCACGTCCGAAGGCACTATGTAGTCGGACAGCGTAGCGCGTTCGGTGTCGGGTATCTGTGCTTCGATCATGCGCTCGGCGGACTCTTCCGTAATTCCGTCGCGTTCCGATATGCGTCGTATACGGATTTCGCGCGGACAGTAAATGCAGACCGTTTGATCGCACAACCCGGCGAGCGCCGTCTCGAACAGCAGCGGCGCGGACAGTACAACGGGCGGTGCGGTTTCGGCGATCCGCCGTTTTATTTCGGCTGTTATCGCGCCGTGCGTGCACTCGTTTAGCTTTTGCCGTTCCGCAACGTCTTCCGAGATCGCTTTGCGCAGTGCGGCGCGGTCGAGTCTGCCGTTTTTTTGCGCCTGCGGAAAAGCCGCGATAAGAGTTTTTTCGCCTATCGTGTCGGCGGCGAACAGTTCGCGCGATATTTCGTCCGCGTCGATAACGGTAAAACCTGCGCCGCGTAAAGCATCGGTTGCGACCGTCTTGCCGCTGCCTATACCGCCGGTCAAACCTATAATGTTATGTGCCTTTCCGAAAGAGGCGGCAAGCGTACGCGCGTTTCTTTTGTACTTCACGCTATTTGCACTCCATCCAGTTTTTGCCTACGGAGACGTCCACGCCGAGCGGAACGGAAAGCTTTACTGCGCCTTCCATTTCGGTTTTTAAGATCTCGGTCACGGCGTCGGTTTCGTCTTGCGCCGTGTCTACTATAAGTTCGTCGTGGACCTGCAGTATAAGCCGCGACCGCATTCCTGCAAGTCGGTTTTCCACCCGTATCATCGCTATTTTTATAATGTCCGCGGCGCTGCCTTGGAGCGGCGTGTTCATCGCTACGCGCTCGCCGAATTTGCGTTCGTTGAATTTGGCGGAGTTGAGTTCGGGTATCGACCGCCGCCGCCCGAACATCGTAACGGCGTAGCCGCATTTTTTTGCGTTTTCGATAAGTCCGTCGAGATAACGCTTGACGGCAGGGAACCGCTCGAAATAGCGTTTGATGTATTCGTCGGCTTTTTTGGGCGGAATGTGTATGTTTTGGCTCAAGCCGTAATTACTTATGCCGTAAACTATGCCGAAATTTACCGCTTTCGCGTCGCGCCGCATTTGCGCGGTAACTTCTGACAGCGGCACTTCGAAAACTTCCGCCGCAGTCGACGCGTGGATATCGTCGCCGCGGTTGAACGCTTCTATAAGCTTGGGATCGCCAGAAAAATGTGCCAGCAGTTTAAGTTCGATCTGACTGTAATCGGCGTCGACGAGCACATTGCCGGGCGACCCTACAAACATGGAACGCAGCAGTTTGCCTTCTTCGGTGCGCGCGGGAATGTTTTGCAGATTGGGGTCGGTAGATGACAGCCGTCCGGTGGTGGTAGCGGTCTGATTAAAGCTGGTGTGCACGGTGCCGTCACGGCGGAGCGCTTTTCGTACTCCGTCGATAAACGTGGATTTAAGCTTGGAGTTGAATCTGTATTTGAGTATTTCGTCGACTATTTCGTATTCGCCGGAAAGCTTTTGCAAAACTTCGGCTTTGGTGGAATATGTCTTGGCGTTTTTATCCGGATATGGTATCTTAAGATCGTCGAAAAGGAGTTTGGCAAGCTGTTTGGGCGAATTGAAGTTTATATCGGATCCGGACACTTCGCGTATCTTTTGAAGATTGGCTCTTTCGAGTTCGGTGAACTTGCCGTCTATAAGATCGAGCGCGGCGCGGTCGATAGCAAATCCGCGCGTTTCCATTGCATACAATACGCGCAAAAGCGGAAGTTCCACTTCGGTATATAGCCGCTCCATATTCCGTTCCGCAAGCTTTTTCATGCACTCGTCGCGCAGCGCGAACAGTTCCGCGGCGGTCGTCGGCGCCAGTCTGTATTCCAGCAGATACGACATAAGCGCCACATCGTCGGCTTGTATCGATCCGACGGGCGAGATCTCGTGCAACAACGACTTAAGCCCGAACGACAGAACGTGCTTTGACAGCATCGGCGCGACGGCGGAAATACAGCCCGATACCGTAAAGTTGCACATAAGAGTATCGGATATCGGCGCAAAGTAGTCTGTTTCGCCGTCGAAAGCGAAGTGCAGTCCTTCCGGTCTCGATAGTATTGCTATCTCGCCGCAATCCGTTGCGGACGCCACGGTTTGCATAAGATGGTCCGTATCGGTAAGCTCGACCGTCTTGTATGTGCGTACGGTCGCAACCCCGACAGTGTCGTCGGTCTTGGCGTAAAGCTCGGAACGCGCCAAAAGAGATTTAAACTCGAGTTCGGCAAACAGCTCGCGCACTTTGCGACGGAACGGGAATTCGAACTTGCAATCGTTAAGATCGAATTCTACCGGCACATCGGTAACGATAGACGCAAGACGATAGGAGAGATATGCGTTTTCGCGGCCCTTGTCGAGTTTGTGGCGACGGCTGCCGGTAAAGTTCTCTATATTTGCGTAGATCCCGTCCAGCGAGCCGTAAGCGGAAATAAGTTCTACCGCCGTTTTGTCGCCTATGCCGTTTACACCCGGAATATTATCCGAAGAGTCTCCGGCAAGCGCTTTAAAATCGACTACGCGATCTGCGGTCACGCCGAAAATATCCGGTACTTTTTCCAAAGATACGTCTATGGTTTCGCTTATGCCTTTTTTGGTCAGAATCACATGCGTTTTGTCGTTTACGAGTTGCAAACTGTCCCGATCGCCGGTAAGGATGTACGTAAACGCATCCGATCTTTTTGCGAGCGTTCCGATAACGTCGTCGGCTTCGTAACCGGCAAGTTCGTATATCTTTATGCCCATTGCGGAAAGCATGTCTTTTATGACCGTCATCTGTACGGCAAGATCGGATGGCATTGGTCTTCGCGTCGCCTTGTATATCGGCGTCATTTCGTGACGGAACGTAGGCGCGTGCACGTCGAACGCCGCCGCAACGTATTTGGGTCTGTATGTTTCTATCAGCTTTACAAGCATGGTCGTAAAGCCGTATACCGCGCCGACGGGTTCTCCGCGCGTGGTCGTCATTCCCGGCATTGCGAAAAACGCACGGTTGGCAAGCGAGTTTGCGTCGATTACGATAAAACTGTCTTTTTCCATAATCAATAGTATATAACAAATAACAAAAAAGCGCAATACGGCAGAGCATATTTTTAAAATTTAACGACTTATATATATAAAACGTTTGACATTTTACGCCGTATTTGATATTATTTATTACGTTCGTACGGGGATTTAGCTCAGTTGGTAGAGCATCTGCTTTGCAAGCAGAGGGTCAGCGGTTCGAGTCCGCTAATCTCCACCATAACACTATCGCGTATAAAAAAGTAGTACAACCCGATAGTTCGGCACCACCCTGTTACGAAGCACGAGCGAAGCGAGTATAAGGTGTGGGGTCGCGGTTCGACGGAAAAC
>CAJUBY010000053.1:0-2298 GCA_910585055.1 uncultured Christensenella sp.
AGAAGGTTTGCGTTCCATAGGGAGAATATGAAAAACAATAAATATCAATCGAACGCACCTAAAAGGACAAGTCAAGGTAACAATGTAATTGGAATAGCAGAAGCTGTTCCAATTTTTTATGATATAATGTGAGCTTATATCAAAGACTAAAATATACAAATCTCAAGTGTATGCCTATTGATTGACATTATATTATAGTGTGATTATACTTAATACCGTAAAATAAAAACAGTTTGAAAGGAGTAAACAAATGAAATTACCTGAAAATTTCGGAGAGAATGTTTTTAACGATGCGGTGCAAAAGGATACTTTGCCCAGTGAGACGTACAAAGCATTACGCGCAACCATAGAGGAAGGTAAACCACTGGATACTGCTATTGCGGGCTCTGTAGCTTCCGCTATGAAAAAGTGGGCAATATCGAAGGGCGCGACACATTTCACGCATTGGTTTCAGCCGCTTACGGGGCTTACCGCCGAAAAGCACGACAGCTTCATAGAGCCCGAAAGCGATCACGTTATAATGAAATTTTCGGGTAAAAATTTAATAGTGGGCGAACCCGACGCGTCGAGTTTTCCGTCTGGTGGATCACGTGCAACGTATATGGCGCGCGGCTATACGGCGTGGGATCCGACGTCGCCCGCATTTGTGAAAGACGGAACGCTTTACATACCGTCTATTTTCGTATCGTACACCGGCGAAACGCTTGATAAAAAAGCCCCGCTGTTAAAATCCATGTCGGCGCTCGACAAACAAGCAAAGAGAATATTGAAGTCATTCGGTATAGAGTGCAAAAAGGTTGCTACTACAGTAGGTCCGGAACAGGAGTATTTCCTTATTTCGGCAGAGGACTACGAAAGGAGAAAAGATTTGCGCTTATGCGGAAGGACTCTTTTCGGTGCACCGGCTTCGCGTGGGCAAGAGCTTGAAGATCACTATTTCGGTGTGCTTAAACCCGCAATTTCGGCATACATGCGCGATTTGGACGCCGAACTGTGGAGTTACGGGATTCTATCCAAAACCAAGCATAACGAGGTGGCTCCCGCGCAACACGAAATGGCTCCGGTATTCACTACGAGCAATATTTCGGTCGACGCCAATATGCTCACTATGGAAATCATGAAAAAGGTTGCCGAAAAGCACGGGCTTGTTTGTCTTTTGCACGAAAAGCCTTTTGAGGGGATAAACGGCAGCGGCAAGCATAACAATTGGTCGATGTCTACCGATACGGGCTTAAATCTCCTTAATCCAGGTAAAGAGCCGGAGAATAATACGCTTTTCAAACTGGTGCTTGCGGCGGTTATTAAGTCTGTGGATGATTATCAGGGAATTTTGCGTGCGTCGGTTGCTTCTGCCGGCAACGATCACAGATTGGGTGCAAACGAAGCGCCGCCCGCAATTATATCGGTTTATCTCGGCGATCAACTGGGAGCGCTTGTCGATTGTATTGTAAAAGGGGAAAGCTATGTTCCCGTCAAGGCGGAAAAAGGCAGTATAGGCGTTCCGGAAAGTCCTATATTTCCAAAAGATGCAACCGACAGAAACCGTACGTCGCCGTTTGCGTTTACCGGCAATAAATTCGAATTCCGTATGCCCGGCTCACAAGCAAACGTTGCCGATCCTAACATTGTGTTGAACACAATCGTTGCCGACGCCTTTGCTGCTTTTGCCGACGAGCTCGAGAAAGCGAAAGATATCGAAGCTGCGGCGAATAAAATCATCAAGCGCGAGTTAAAGGCGCATTATCGTATTATTTTCAACCTTGACGGCTACGGTCCCGATTGGGAACCCGAAGCGGCGAAAAGAGGACTTTTGAACAACAAAAACACAGCCGATGCGGTGCCTGTATTCTTTGAAAAGAAAAATATAGACGTATTTGTTCGTAACGGTGTTTATACCGAGCAGGAAGCGGTTGCGCGAGGCGAAGTCGCACTCGAAAACTACAGTAAGATAATCAATATAGAAGCGCTTACTATGCTCGATATGGCAAAACAAGATATTATACCCGCTCTTTCCGATTACGTTGCGAAGCTCAGCGCAAATCTCACGACAAAGAAGTCGGCGGTAAGCGGTGCGCCTTCGCTTGCGGAAACCACTCTTATTACCGAGCTTGCGACGCTTAATGACAAATTGTTTACGGCGGTGCGCAAATTGGAAGGCGATTTGGCGAACATAGATAAAGACGACGTAAGAGCCGCATCCAAAGCGATGGCTCATACGATTATTCCCGATATGGAAGACGTGCGCACGGTAGCGGACGAAGCCGAAAAACTTGCGGCAAGCAACTATTGGCCGTATCC
>CAJUBY010000053.1:2398-11029 GCA_910585055.1 uncultured Christensenella sp.
ATATATGTTGGACGAACAAATCTATGCACTTGTCGGTGACTATGCTTTCGGCATTTGGTTTCTGATAGGTGCCGCACTCGTGTTCTTTATGCAATGCGGCTTTGCAATGGTGGAGACGGGCTTTACCCGTGCCAAGAATGCAGGCAACATTATAATGAAGAACTTGATGGACTTCTGTATCGGTACGGTTGTGTTTATGCTTCTCGGCTTTTCTCTGCTCATAGGGCAGGAGGCGGTCGGAGGCTTTATAGGCGTGCCCACGATGGGACTGTTCAGCGACTTTTCAACTTTCGTTGCCGAAAATGCTTCGAGCTTTGTTTTTAACCTTGTATTCTGTGCAACTGCGGCGACTATTGTTTCGGGCGCAATGGCAGAGCGTACGCGTTTTATTTCTTACTGCATCTATTCGGCGCTCATTTCTCTCGTAGTTTATCCCGTGGAAGCGGGTTGGGTTTGGGGCAACGGCTGGCTTGTAAATTTGGGATTTGTCGATTTCGCCGGCTCGGCTTGTATCCACACCGTAGGCGGTATCGCTGCACTTATCGGTGCGATTATGCTCAAACCCCGTATCGGTAAGTACGAACGCAATGCGGAAGGAAAAGTTATAAAGGTTAACGCGATTCAAGGTCACAGCCTGACGCTCGGCGCACTCGGCTGTTTCATCCTTTGGTTCGGTTGGTACGGCTTCAACGGCGCGGCGGCGACGTCGTTAAGCTCACTTGCTAACATCTTTCTGACAACAACCATAGCGCCGGCTATTGCAACAGTCGTGTGTATGATATTCACTTGGATCAAGAACAAAAAGCCAGATGTGTCTATGTGCCTTAACGCATCGCTTGCCGGACTTGTGGCGATTACCGCAGGCTGCTATACCGTTGACGCTCTTGGTGCAACGGTAATCGGCGCGGTTTCGGGAATTCTTGTTGTTGTCGTGGCGGAACTGTTGGATAAAAAATTGCATATAGACGACCCCGTGGGGGCTGTTGCGGTACACTGTGCAAACGGCATATGGGGAACAATCGCGGTCGGTTTCTTTGCTTGCGTAGATTTCCAAAGCGGTGCGGCGGGTATTGATGCTGCGGGGAATCTTATCGACAAGTCAATGCTTGGTGTGTTCTACGGCGGAAACGGATATTTGCTCGGCATACAGCTTGCGGGTGTTCTTGCAATTATAGCGTGGACCGTTGTGTGGATGATTCTCATCTTTGGTGGTATCAAGTATATTCCTGTAATGATCAAAGAAAAATGCGGGCTTATTAAGGCAATCAAGATCGGCAAGACATGGAATGGGCTTCGTGCTTCGGCAGACGACGAAGTGGCGGGACTGGATATTTCCGAACACGGGCTTGACAGTGCGTACGCAGACTTTTTACCCACTGCGCCTTCCTATGACGGCGAGGGCGCAACTGTGGATGTAAGCGGAGTTCAGCCTGCAAATATAGAGCTTGTTCCTAACACAGCCGAAAGCTACACTAAAGTAACGATTATTACCGGCCAAGACAAGTTCCTAACGCTCAAAGACGCTATGGCACAGATAGGCGTTACAGGCATGACGGTTTCTACCGTAATGGGTTGCGGAGCGCAAAGCGGCAAGACGGGGCAATACAGAGGCGTTAAAACTTCTATGCACCTTCTTCCCAAAATTCAAGTGGAGGTTGTTGTTTCCGAAGTCGATCCCAAGCTTGTGGTTGCCGTAGCGCAAAAGGTTCTTGCCGACGGAAATTATGGCGCGGGTAAGATTTTTGTAAGCAACGTAGAAAATGTGATGCGCGTTCGCACTGGCGAGACGGGCAAAGCGGCACTCTCCAACGAGGTTACAGACTAACAATTTTGCTCACAATCAAATTATTCGGGAGCCGTGCAGTATTATTTGGCTGTGCGGCTTTGGGGTACTTAGAAATCGAGCGAAAAAAAAGGATAAATATAATGTTTAAGAGTAATTTGAACAATGCACCGCTTGAAGGTGAAGTAAGGATCCTTTCCGGCTGTGCGGTCAGCGCAATTATAGACAGAAGCGGCAAGACAATGACGGGCGAAAATATCATACGCTCGATAGCTACAATGCACGATCGCTCCAACGGTTTGGGCGGCGGATTTGCGGGCTACGGAATTTATCCCGATTATAAGGATTATTATGCGTTTCATCTGTTTTATAACGATTTTCAGTCGAGGAAGGAAACGGAAGATTTTTTGAATAAACATTTTGAAATCGTCTATTCGTCTGAGATGAAAACACGCAAAATAAAGAGCATAACAAACGTGCCGATTATCTACCGTTACTTTTTGTATCCGCTTTCGAAAAAGCTGAACAATTCGCTTATGGATGAAGAGCAGTACGTTGTAAAATGCGTAAATCGAATAAACGCCGAAATAGACGGCGCGTTCGTATTTTCGAGCGGAAAAAATATGGGCATTTTCAAGGGCGTCGGCTACCCGGAGGACATAGGTAAGTTTTATCTGCTGGATGAGGAATATAGAGGGTATGCGTGGACGGCACACGGCAGATATCCGACAAATACTCCCGGATGGTGGGGTGGCGCGCATCCATTCGGGCTTTTGGATTATTCCGTAGTTCATAACGGCGAAATATCCTCTTATGACGCGAACAGGCGGTATATCGAAATGTTCGGATATAAGTGCTCGCTACAAACGGATACGGAAGTTATAACATACATAATCGACTACCTTATCCGCGTGAAAAAATTGACTTTACAAGAGATCGCAAAAGTGATTTCCGCGTCGTTCTGGTCTACTATCGAAGAAAAGAGCGAGGAGGAAAAGCGCGAGGAAACCTTTTTGAGAAAGGCGTTTCCGTCGCTTTTGATCAACGGACCGTTCTCCATTATTTTCGGTTTTAAAGGCGGAATTATGGCTCTCAACGATAGGTTAAAGCTACGCTCTATGGTTTGCGCCGAAAAAGGCGATCTCGCATATATATCGTCGGAAGAGTGCGGAATTCGCGTAATTGAGCCTGATCTCGATAAGATTTTCGCACCGGCGGGCGGACAGCCTGTAATTTATACATTAAGGGAGGACGAATAATATGGATACGTTCATTCCTAACGAATACGAGGTCGTTCGTAATGCGGAATATTGCATCGGTTGTCGTGTGTGCGAAAGGCAATGTGCGAACAGCGTACATAAATTCGATAATGATTTGGGCAAGATGATTGCCGACAGCAGTAAATGCGTAAATTGTCACAGGTGCGTCTGTCTGTGTCCTACGCACGCAATAAAAATCGTCAAGTCGGATGATGTTTATCGAGTCAATGCCAATTGGTCTATGCAGACAATGAATGAGGTGTACAGACAGGCAAACTCGGGCGGTGTGCTTCTTTCGTCTATGGGCAATCCCAACGATTATCCCAAATATTTCGATAAAATTTTGGTAAACGCATCGCAAGTAACCAATCCATCGATAGATCCTTTGCGCGAGCCTATGGAAACCTGCGTATATCTCGGCAAAAAGGATGCGGAAATCAAGCGCGACAATCAAGGTAGACTTATAGACACGCTTGCGCCCCAATTGAAGCTCAATATGCCGATTATGTTTTCGGCAATGAGCTACGGATCTATTTCCTATAACGCTCACGAAAGTTTGGCGCGTGCCGCCGAAGAGCTAGGTATTTTTTATAACACGGGCGAGGGCGGATTGCATAAAGACTTTTACAAGTACGGGAACAACACGATAGTGCAGGTGGCTTCGGGTAGGTTCGGCGTACACGCCGATTATCTTGCGGCTGCCGCGGCAATCGAAATAAAGATGGGGCAAGGCGCAAAACCCGGTATAGGCGGACATCTTCCCGGAATGAAAATTTCCGATGACGTTTCAAAAACGCGAATGATACCTAAGGGCGTGGACGCCATTTCTCCCGCTCCGCACCACGATATTTATTCGATAGAAGATTTGCGGCAGCTGATTTACACTCTCAAGGAGGCAACCGATTACCGTAAGCCTATCATAGTGAAGATCGCCGCCGTACACAATGTTGCGGCTATTGCGTCGGGCGTGGCGCGCTCGGGCGCAGATATAATAGCAATAGACGGATTTCGCGGCGGTACGGGCGCGGCGCCCACAAGAATACGCGACAACGTAGGTATTCCCATAGAGCTTGCTCTTGCCCGTGTGGACGAACGACTACGGCAGGAAGGAATACGCGACAGCGTTTCGGTCGTGGTTGCCGGGTCTATTCATTCGAGTGCGGACGTAGTTAAGGCAATCGCTCTCGGTGCCGATGCGTGTTATATCGGAACGGCGGCACTTTTGGCGCTCGGCTGTCATTTGTGTCGTAGTTGTCACACCGGCAAATGTAATTGGGGCATAGCTACCCAACGTCCCGATTTGGTAAAGCGTCTCAATCCCGATATCGGCTATAAGCGGCTTGTCAATCTCATAACCGCGTGGAATCACGAAATAAAAGAAATGATGGGCGGTATGGGGTTGAATTCTATCGAAGCGCTCCGTGGAAATAGGTTGATGCTTCGCGGCGTAGGACTGAATGACGCCGAGTTAAAGGTGCTCGGGATACGTCACGCAGGCGAGGATATGTGAGGGAAGCGGATATGAAAAGAATTTATGTCAACGAAAACTGTTGCCTTGGCTGTAAGCTGTGCGAATACGAATGTATGTTTGCCGGCTCCGGCTTGGACGAAATGTTTAAGCTGAAAGGAAAATTAGACCGATACGTTCCGAAAATTAAGGTAGAGGGCGATGACGGGGTAGACGTCCATTTCGCCGTCAATTGTCGCCATTGCACGAACGCGATATGCGTGCAAAGCTGTATTGCGGGCGCGCTTTCTAAGTCGGATGACGGTATGGTGGTGATAGATAAGAATAAGTGCGTCGGCTGTTTCACTTGCGTGCTTGTTTGTCCGTTCGGTGCTATTATGCCGGATGCGAGCGGAAAGGCGGCGCAAAAATGTATGCTTTGCACCGACAACGGCAGGGATATGCCAACTTGCGTAAAGTATTGTCCGAACGGTGCAATCGTATTCGAGGAGCGTGATTGAAATGAAATACGTTATTATAGGCAATTCCACGGCGGGCATCGCCGCAATCGAGGGAATACGCACGATTGACAAGTCGGGCGATATAACAGTCGTTTCGTCGGAAAAGCATCACTGCTACGGCAGACCTACGATATCTTATTATTTGAAAGGCGATATAAAGCGAGAGGATATGCTTTACCGTCCCGTAGATTTTTACGAGAAAATGGGCGTAAAGTTAATGCTTGGTGAAACGGCAACGGAAATCAACACCGCCGACAAACAAGTTGTTTTAAAGAGCGGAAAGAACGTCGAGTACGATAAGCTCCTCGTTGCAACGGGTTCGCGCCCGTTCGTGCCGAAAATGGATGGGATAGACAAAGTTAAAAAAGTTTTTAACTTTATGACATACGACGATATGCTCGCGCTTGAAAGTGTACTTGCAAAAGACAAAAGCGTGCTTGTGGTCGGTGCGGGGCTTATAGGCTTGAAATGTGTCGAAGGTATTTTGGAAAGGGTGAGAAGCGTTACCGTGGTCGATCTTGCCGACAGAGTTCTTCCGTCGGTATTGGATAGCGAGGGTGCGGCGTTTGTGCAGAACAAATTGCAGGAGCGTGGTATAAAATTTGTGCTCGGCGACAGAGTTACAGAGTTTGCCGAAAAATATGCAAAACTAAAAAGCGGAATGGAAATCCCGTTTGATATTCTGGTTATAGCCGTTGGCGTTGTTCCGAACGCGGAGCTTGTAAAGGATGCCGGCGGCGATTGCAATAGGGGAATAGTCATAGATGCGCAATGTAAGACTTCGCTTACCGACGTCTATGCGGCAGGCGATTGTGCGGAGGGTTACGACAGTTCGATTGACAAGAATCGCGTGCTCGCTATTCTTCCCAATGCGTATTTTCAAGGCAGGTGCGCAGGAATAAATTTGGCGGGCGAAGAAAACTCTTTCGAAATAGGTATTCCGATGAACGCCGTAGGCTTTTTCGGGTTGCACGTTTTAAGTGCGGGAGTATATGAGGGCGAGTGTTTGCAAGAAAAGTATAAAGACGGTTATAAAAAATTGTTTGTTAAGAATAACCGGCTTGTCGGTTTTATTTTAATCGGAAATATAGCACGAGCGGGAATATACACTTCGCTTATCCGTAATAAAACCGATTTGAACACGTTGGACAAAGCTTTGCTATTTGATGAGCCGCAGCTTATGGCGTTTTCCGAGGAAACGAGAAAATGCAAACTTGCAAGGATGGTGTAATATGGTAATCAATATTGACGAGAATATGAATTTTCAAATGCTCAATAAAAGAATACGAGATGCGGTAGATAAAGAAACTGTTTTGAACGGTTGTATCGGTCAACGCTATATAGGCACGGGGGTATCGGATAAAAAGATAGTCATAAACGGTACTCCCGGCAACGCATTGGGCGCGTATCTTAACGGTGGCGAGATCTATGTCTATGCTAACGCGCAGGACGCTACGGGCGACACTATGAACAGCGGTACGATAGTTATACACGGTAATGCCGGCGACGCTACCGGTTACGCTATGCGCGGCGGTAAAATTTATGTTCACGGCAATACAGGCTACCGTGCAGGTATTCATATGAAAGCGTATATGGAATACAAGCCGGTCATCGTAATAGGCGGTCGAGCGGGATCGTTTCTTGGGGAATATCAGGCGGGGGGAATTATCGTCGTACTCGGTCAAAATGACGACGGTTTGCCTATAATAAACAATTTTTGCGGTACGGGTATGCACGGCGGTAAAATATATTTACGCTGTAAAAGTTTGCCACATAGAATTCCGTCGCAAGTGCGTGCCGAAAAGTTATGCGGCAACAAAGATACTGAGCTGATAGGAATAATAGATGACTATTGCAAATATTTTGATGATATGAACGCCGACCACTTGCTCGACGCCGACTATTTTGTGCTGACGCCGAACAGCGAAAATCCGTATAAACGTATGTACACCGATAATTGAAAAGTTTACAAAATTTATTTTATGTGATATGATATGAGCATGATTGATTTCGAATTATATAAGTTATTTTATACTGTGGCAAAATACGGCAGTCTGAGCAAGGCGGCGGAAGAATTGTTTATCTCACAGCCTGCGGCATCTCAGTCTATTAAACGATTGGAAGAATTGCTTGATACTCCGTTATTCAATCGTATGCATCACGGAATGGAGCTTTCCGCTCAGGGCGGAAAAATCATATTCGATGATGTAGAGCAAGCTATTAAGTTGCTTTATGGAGTGGAACAAAAGCTTGCCGCACTCAAACAGAATGCGACAGGCACGATACGCATAGGTGCTTCGGAGACAATTTTTCAATACATTCTGTCAGAGAAAATCGTTAAATATAACAAGCTTTTTTCGCAAGTGAAAATCGAGCTTATATCCGATGTTTCACCTAAAATCTTTGCGCTTATGAAGAAGAATGAATGTGATATCGGTTTTGTTAACTTGCCGATTGCAGACGACGAAGATATTGTTATAGACAAGTCGATAGTGTTTCTGAACGACATATTTATCGGCGGTGAACGGTTTTCCGAACTTAAAGGAAAAGAGTTGAGTGTGAGAGATTTGCAAAAATATCCGTTGTTGCTTATGGAAGAACATACGGTATCGCGTGAATCAGTAAACAACTACGGAGTGAGTCACGGCGTTAATTTTAAGCCTGCGGTTGAAGTAAACAGCTGGGGATTTATGAAAAAGCTCGTTATCGACGGTATGGGCATAGGCTGTATCCCACGCGAGTATGCATTGAATAGGCTAAAAGAAGGCTCGCTGTTCGAGCTAAATGTAATTCCTTCCTTGCCGGTCCGTTCGGTAGGAATGGCACTCCCGAAAAACGTAAATATGACGTTTGCGTTGCAGTCGTTTATCAATCTTTTTTTATGAGAATGAAATAAGAATGTACTTTGATTGAAATTATTCAAGCGTTTAATCTGTCTGATAAATAGGCAGAAAACAACTTAATAAACGGTTAAAGGGAGTCGGAACTTACTGACTTCCTTTTTCGTGCGCCGAATATTAAAATCAGATAAAATTTTCAATTGACCGTCAACTTTTAGTGTTTTCAAGCGCTTTATTATGGAGGGAAAATTTGTAAGGATACCCAACCAAAATGTGATTTTCATGGCTTATATATGGGGAAGCAAAAATTAGAATTTGGTGAAATTTAATAACAGGCAGTGAACTTTGGTGATTTTAATGGCTTTATTATAGAGGGAAAAATTATTTTTCTAAAATGCCCTTACAATAGGGACGAAATTTAGTATTAGTAAGTGAAGGACAAAATTTAATTATGCCGTAGAGGAGGTGGTGCTTATGCGCTAACAGTAGACTTGCAAGCGGTCTTAAAATGCTTGTAACAAATAAAACTTTATGGAGGAACAATGGAACAAAAACAATTAAAGCAGTTTACTTTCTACGACTTGTATTGGGATTTAATTAAGCAATCGGACGACTCTTCGGCAGGGCGTATGGTGCGGAATATTTGTCAGTATATGTTTACCGATGACGAAGTAACCGAGCCGCAAGACGACAAAGAAAACTTCTTTTGGAGTAACATAGTGGACTTGTTGGAAGAAGATAAACAAATCGAATTGAGCGGCAAACAACCGAAAAATCTCAA
>CAJUBY010000054.1 GCA_910585055.1 uncultured Christensenella sp.
CATGGGTCAAGAATTTGGCGAAGCGAGCAACGAAGAATTTCTCGAAGCCATCAACAAAGGAACCGTATCTATCCGCGAGGGTAAAGCAATCACCGGAACTGTGCTTTCGGCTAATGCGGACGGTATTCGCGTAAACGTCGGAGTAAAGAACGACGGTTTTATCGACAAAACGGAAGTTGTCGATGACGGTGAGTACAATCCCGAAGATTATCCGGTCGGATCGGAGATCACGGCTATAATCACGAAAAAGCGCGACGACGTCAGCGGTTGCGTATTGCTTTCGAAGCGCCGCTTCGATCTTATGCGAAAAACAGACGAAGCCGTCGAACAGATACGCAACGGCGAAACATTCGAGATCGTTGTCAAAAAGGATATAAAAGGCGGTCTTATCGGTTCGCTCGGCACTTATCGTGTGTTTGTACCCGCCTCTCAAATAAGACTGAAATTCGTTCCCGATCTTAAAAAGTTTGTCGGTAAAACATTGAGACTGCGCGCGCTCGATATCGATGACTTAAATCGTAAGATCGTCGCCTCTCAGCGTATTATCCTTCAGGAAGAAAAAGACGAGAAGGATAAGAAAGCGGAGATATTCTGGGAAAACGTAAAACCCGACGTAGTAGTTGCCGGCGAAGTCAAACGCATAAGTTCGTACGGTGCGTTTGTAAGCGTCGACGGTATAGATTGTCTGGCACATATCGATCATCTGTCTTACTCGCATATAGATTCTCCCGACGAAGTATTGGAGATAGGTAAAACTTACGACTTTTTGGTCCTTAAAGCCGACAGAGAAAAACAGCGTGTTTCGCTCGGTTACAGAGAACTTCAGCCGCACCCGTTCGACAAATGCGTGGAAAAGCACCCCGTAGGTTCTGTCGTAACAGGTAAGATTATAAGCGTATTGCCTTACGGCGCATTTGTGGAGATCGAACCGGGTGTGGAAGGCTTGGTCCATGTATCAGAAGCTGCTGCCGCATATGTAAAGGATATAAACGAAGTTTTACACCCGGGCGACGAAGTAACCGTAAAAGTTTTGGCTTACGACGAGCAGCACCGTAAAACTACGCTCAGTATACGCGCTTGTTTGGAAGAAGAAAAGCCGGCAACAAAGGTTGCAAAACCGGTCAAAAAACCTGTCGAGGAAAGCGACGTTTACAGCGAGAAATCCGACAATAACGTATTTGCCAATTTGCTTAAAAACGTAGGTGATGAAACTGCGGCAAAAGACGACAAAGAATAAGTTTAAAACTTAAATCGCGTGCCGTATCGATCGGTGCGCGATTTTTTCGGAGGAAAAATATGCCGATATTAGCGATATGCCCCGAGTGTTCAAAAACGATCATCGTAGAAAGGATACCGAAGATCGCCTGTCCCGAATGCGGTAATCAATTCAATTTCGTTGAGCTTCAAAAAAACAAGCTTATTATCGATGCCAGTACGGAAGCCGCCGAGCTTGCCGCCGCACGCGATAATTATGCGAAAAACGACTATGTCCGTGCCGCGGATCACTTTAAACGTGCTTACGAAGCAAATAAAAATTCGTATACGGCTCAGTACTATTTGGCGCTATGCGAGATCTATAAGAATATCGCCGATTCCGCTTACAATGTAATGGGGCGTGTTGTCGATATGGTAAGATCGTCGTTGATTACCATGTCCCGTGCCAATGTCGCGGTAACGGACAAGTTCGCATTTATAACGACAATGCTTTCCGAAATAAAGACCATCATTACACGCAGGCTAAATGCGCGTGACGGCTTGTTCGAAAGCGATATCGACGCATACAGGAAAGTATCTATTTCCGACCTGACCGATCTTATTAATCTGTTCAAGATAGATAGGGAACTCATTATGTCGTTTGCGCCTCAGGTCGCCGCAGCCATGACGGAACTTGCGGATTGCGCTATAAAGGTTTGTTACAAATCAGTACAAACAGTAATGGTAGGGGATAAACTGTATACTCCCAATGACGCGGATTACAAACGGATAATGTCGCTGTGCAACGAGTACTGTTTTTTTGCGCATTCTTTCGATCCAGCTTTCGACACAAAAGAATATTCACCCGATTTTACGCCTAATTACGTTTACAACGATAAAGTTTTGCGCAGGTTCAAAAAATTTGACGAAGCCAATCAAATAAACGCGAAAAAGCATTTGATAAGTAACATCGGCGAATACGAAAACATTTTGGAAGAATGTAAACGCGCGCTCGAATTTACGTATCTCAACTGTTACAGATCGATGTGCAGCCGACAGGTAAAGCAGCATTCGCAGTTGTTTTTCAACGGTTTCGAGCTTTTATTCAGGCTCATGACTCCGCGCGTTGTTGCCGCCGATAAAAAACGTGTCGAGATACGTGTGGAAAAGTTTGCCGATACGGTAGATCGCTGCGATATACTTACAAGATTTTTGGTGGACGCTTACGAGCTGGATCCCGGTATAGGCGGCTCGCTCCATGCTTTTTATGAAAAACTGTACAGCATTGTCAGCATGTATTATCTGCCCGAATTTGACAAACTGTCTAAAAATATAAATAAGATCATGGAAATACGAGGCGACGAATATTTTGCTTACCAAAAATTGCTTTTCGACTGTGCGTGTTGCTGCGCGCCGGCGCTCAGGAAATACGTCGATTTTTCGGCGGAACCCGATAAAACGCGCAATAAGCTTGTAAAGATATGCAAACGCGTTACCGACGATTTCCTTTTGTTATCGAATTTCCGTATCGACGAGTTGGAGCAATCCAACTTCTACCGTCCTATATTGCAAATAACAACAGCCGTTATGGACGAGACGGAAGAATAATAGTTTACCGTGACCGCATAAAATCGAATATATGAAAATATTCGATCTTCATAACGATTATCCTACAAGTATATGCAGTTCTGACATTCCCGGATATCTGTCGGGTTTCGGAAAAAACGTTACTGTTACCGCCGCAGTCTGGACGAGTGAGCTCGCGAATGCGTACGAAAGTGTTTGTTCGTTGACGAAAACGGTAAGAAATGCGGCGTCCGATGTATATCGTATACCGCTCGCAATAGAGGATATAGGTTTTTTGTCGGAAGACGAACGGTACAGAGATTTCGATTTTTCGGAATATTTATATTGTTCGCTTACTTGGAATTTCGACAATGCATTTGCCGGCGGTGCGCTCGACGGCGGCAGGCTGACAATCGCCGGGACGAATGCCGTAAAGGCTGTAAATGCTTGCGGCTGCGCAATAGACGTTGCACATCTTAACGTCAAAAGTTTTTACGGTGTTTTTGATAGTGCGGAACGGTTGGTATGTTCGCATACGGGATTCAACGATCATCCGCGATCGATAAGCGACGACATGATAAGCAGATTGGTCCGGCGTAACGCGGTCATCGGATTGTGTACGGTACGGGCGTTCACAAATGCTGAGGATGCCTTTGGATTTGCGGATGTAATAGACGGATTCGTTCAGAAATACGGCGCCGACTGTCTTGCGATTGGGACCGATTTCAACGGTTCTGCGGATATCCCTGCGGACATCTCCGATTACGGTTGCCTGGAGAGAGTGGCGGATATTTTATATCGGCGCGGTTACGATGCAGTAACTGTAGATAAGATTTTTTTCGGCAATGCCGATGCGTTTTACAACAAGGAGAGGTAATGAAAGACATATACGAAAATCCGCTTATAACACGTTATGCCGACAGAAAAACTGCGGAAATATTTTCGGACGATTACAAGTTCAGGCTGTGGCGCAAGCTGTGGATAGCGCTTGCCGAAAGCGAGAAAGAACTCGGACTGGAAATATCCGACGTTCAGATCGCTGAAATGAAAAAATACGCCGACGATATAAATTACGATTACGCGGAAAAAGAAGAGAAGATCGTTCGTCACGATGTTATGGCGCATGTACATGCTTTCGGAGAACAGGCAAAGTCGGCGAAGCCCATCATCCATTTGGGTGCAACGAGCTGTTTTGTCACCGATAATGCCGAGCTTGTACAGATTTACGACGCGTTGCAGACGGTTAAGACAAAGATGCTTACGGTTATGGACAAGCTTCGTACCGTTGCATTAAAGTATAAGGATCTTCCTGTGCTCGGATATACGCATTTGCAGCCGGCGCAGCTTACAACGCTCGGTAAACGCGCGACGTTGTGGCTTTACGATCTGTATTTGGATTACGAAGATCTTGTACGACTTTTAAACGGATATAAGCTTCGCGGCGTTAAGGGTACTACAGGTACTCAGGCAAGTTTTTTATCGCTGTTCGGGGGCGATCATACCAAAGTAAAAGCTTTGGAGAAAAAAGTAGTTGAAAAATTAGGTTTTAAAAACGTGTTTGCCGTCAGCGGTCAGACATATACGCGCAAATTCGATTATTCGGTAGTGTCTATGCTGTCGCAGATCGCGCAAAGCGCTTATAAATTCGCAAACGATCTTCGTATCATGCAATCGTTTAAGGAAGTCGAAGAACCGTTTGAAAAGACGCAGATCGGATCTTCCGCAATGGCTTATAAACGCAATCCTATGCGTAGCGAACGTATATGCGCTTTGGCTCGTTTTGTAGAGTCGATTCCGTTCAACGAAGCGGTGACAAGCTCCACGCAATGGTTCGAACGTACGTTGGATGACAGCGCAAACAAGCGTTTGACCGTACCGCAAGCTTTCCTTGCTATTGACGGCGTGTTGAATATATATATAAATATAACCGACGGTATGGTAGTATATCCCAAAGTCATCGAACGTAGGATAAATGACGAATTACCGTTTATGGCTACGGAAGAGATATTGATGGAATGTGTTATGGCAGGCGGCGACAGACAGGAATTGCACGAAGCCATACGCAAACATTCTATGGAAAGTGCCAAAGCAGTAAAAGAGCGCGGCGAAAAAAACGATTTGATCGACAGAATAAAAAACGATCCGAAGTTTGCCGCCGTAAAAAACAGGATAGACGGTATCTTGAGCCCCGTAAACTTTGTGGGAAGAGCGCCGCAACAGACGGAAGATTTTATAAGCGAATATATCGATCCGTTGTTCGAGGCGGAAAATTACACTCCTTACAATCCCGAAATAAGAGTGTGATATTTCGTTATCAAATGACTAAGTAAGAGTATCGACAGACCGATACTCTTATTTTTTGTTCAACAGGATAGTTCCTTTTTTTGCCTGTGCATATTCGTCGCGGTGGTTTATTTTGTAATGTTTGCCGTACATAACGAAATTGGATCCGGTCTGGTGAAAGTCGAAAGGTACGCCGAATTCGTCGCACTCGTTTTTGATAGATCTTATCCATTCGAAATCACATACTCTTGCATTTGCATACGACTCTCCGCCGACCGAAACCATATCTATATGTCCGGACACTAAATACTGTCCGAGATGTACGCGCTCCAAAATCGGCGCGACGAAAATGTATTTGTGTTTGGCTTTTATGCCGAGTAAGATCGGCAGCCTTTTGTCCGCACAGTCTTGATTTTCGCACGAAACGGCTATTTTAACATTATCGTAACCGTCAGCCCAATCTTTTGGAATGCAGCGATCGAAGCGGTGTATCCTTTTTGTGCATATCAAAAAATCGATGTCGGGACGTTGCTTGATTATAGCCCAAGCATCGTCACGCCATTCGTCGGCGTCTTCGATAAAAAAGTCGGAGGTAAAGCAAGTCGCTATATCGTGATCGGAACAGATCTTATACTGTCCGTGTCTGTCCTTTTGTAAGGGCAGGTCGAAACAGGTTTTGGATCTGGTTATAATGCTTGCGTCTTTACCGTGTTTTTCGTCGAGATAATATACGTAACAGTTTTTACATCCGTCGCTGTATTTACGGCAGCCGTGCCACGGATTCCAAAACATTTTCTTCATATATCGATTATATCACGTAAATGTTGAAATTTAAAGTGTTTTGTAAAAAATGTAATAAATATACGTATACAAATTATTATAAATTGTATCAATAAAATTTCAAAACCTATTGAATAAAGATAAAAAGTATGGTATAATTGCCTTATAAAAGACGGTCGAGGTAGTTAGGTGCAGATCGAGTATCCGGACGACGCAGAATTCGTACATACGGCTGATCCGTTTATCGTTTGCGGATTTAACATTATAGGTGAGAAATGAGATCGTTTGCGGACGTCTGACGTTAGCGCGTTTTTTGTTTTGCTGTATAAAAGCTATTTTATAACGTCCGATCTTGATCGATAACAGTAGTTCGAGAGATGTCGATCGTTTGCAAGGAGTTTATATGAAGAAGAAAAAATGTATAGCTATGTTGCTTGCCGGAGGACAGGGCACACGCCTTTTTGCTCTTACAAACAGTGTTGCTAAACCGGCGGTGTCGTTCGGTGCAAAGTACAGGATAATAGACTTTCCGTTGAGCAACTGTACCAATTCCGGCATAGATACGGTAGGAGTATTGACGCAATACCAGCCGCTCATTCTTAATGAGTATGTCGGTAACGGTGAACCGTGGGACTTGGACAGGAGTTACGGCGGTGTTCACACATTGCCGCCTTACCAAGCCAAAGCCGGCGGCGAATGGTATAAGGGCACCGCTAATGCGATCTATCAGAATTTACATTTTCTGGACGAATACGATTCTGAGCATGTTTTGATACTGTCCGGCGATCATATTTACAAAATGGATTATTCCAAAATGCTCGCACAGCATATTTCGCACGGCGCCGACTGCACGATTGCTGCTATCGATGTGCCAAAAGACGAGGCAAACAGATTCGGAATCATGGGCTACGGTGCGGACATGCGCATAACGTCTTTCGAGGAAAAACCCAAGTCGCCGAAAAGCAATCATGCCAGCATGGGCGTTTATATATTCAAAAAAGACGTGCTGGTACGTGAATTGATAACCGATGCTGCGGACAAGTCGTCCGTAAACGATTTCGGAAAAAATATCATACCGAAAATGCTTAAAGCCGGATGCGGTATGTATGCGTATTCTTTTGCCGGGTATTGGAAGGATGTAGGTACGGTTACCAGCTTATGGGAAGCGAATATGGATCTGCTTGGAGAAAAGCCGGTATTCGATCTTAACGATCCGTCGTTTAAAGTTTATTCGAGAAACGAACCTTTACCGCCGTCGTATATAGGCGATACCGGTAAGTTTATCAATTCGGTCATGACTACCGGTTGCGAGATATACGGCACCGTTATAAATTCCGTTATAGGCGAGGGCGTTACGGTCAAACAGGGTGCCGTCATAGAAAACAGCGTTGTCATGCAAGGTTCCGTTATAGGCAAAGACGTTAAAATGAACTATGGCATGGTAGACGAAAACGTCGTAATAGGCGACGGCTCGGTAATAGGCGACGAACAGTCCGATAAAATGCATATTACACTGATCGGAAGAGATACCGTGATCGCGGTGGGAACAAAACTTCGATCGGGAGAAATAATCGAAAAAGGAAGTGTCGAATAATGAAGACATTAGGTATAATTTTCGGTAATCTGCACGATAAGGATATAGGCGAACTTACTACGGTCCGTTCGCTTGCTTCAGTACCGTTCGGCGGAAGATTCCGACTGATAGACTTTGTACTTTCCAATATGGTAAACAGCGGCATCACCAAAGTCGGAATTATTACCAAGACCAATTATCAATCTTTGATGGATCACGTCGGAAACGGCAAACATTGGGATCTTTCCAGAAAAAACGGCGGATTGATAATGCTTCCGCCGTACGGAAACGGCGATATGAATTTATTGCAGTCGCGTTTCGGCGCGATCAAAAATATTCGGCAGTTCATAAAGCATTCGGACGAAGAATACGTCGTTATGAGCGATTGCGATAACGTATGCAATATCAACCTCGCCGAAGTCATACAGTCGCATATAGACAAACACGCCGATATAACCGTTGCGGCAAGGAACAAGGAACTGGTCAACAAAAAGCCCCGTCCGATTTTTGTGGTATCGTTGGACGGAAGAGTAACAAAAGTAACAAATACGGACAAAGAAAGCGGTGAGCGTACAGTGTTTGCGAATATTTTGGTAATGAACAGACAATTTCTGCTCAATATTATCGAAAATGCCGCAGAATTAAACTATAACAGTTTTCGTAAGGATATTTTAGCTAAAAATACGGCTAAATACAGGATATTCGCTTGTATGCTGGACGGTTATTTCGCTAATATAGACAGCTTGGGCAATTACTATAAGCATTCGCTGGAATTGCTGAACAAGGATATCCGTGACGAACTGTTTTACCGCGACGGAGCCAATATTTATACAAAAGTGCGCGACAGCGCGCCGTGTAAAATATCGGCTACCGCAACCGTAAGCAATTCGCTGATAGCGGACGGCTGTGTTATCGAAGGCGAAGTACGTAACTCGATACTGTTCCGCGGAGTACATGTAGCCGAAGGTGCAAAAATCTCCGATTCGATAGTTTTCCAAGATTCGGTCATAGGTAAAAACAGCAGTTTACATTGTGTTATAGCGGATAAACTCGTTAATATATTGGAAGGCAGAACTTTGTCGGGACACGAAACACATCCGTATTTTATTGCTAAATCGGCAATAATATAAGGCATCGAAAAAAAGGAGATCAAATGACCATGGCAGAAAAGAAAACCGGAACTGCGAAAAATTCGGTCAAAACGAAAACGACGGTAAAAGGCGCGGCTCCGTCCGCAATTAAACCTAAACAGGATATTGCGTGTAAAACGGAAATAGCGGCAAAATCGATACAGGAAAATAAGAACAGTAAAAAAGCCGATAAAACGCCGAAACGTAAAGTATTATTTGTCGGATCGGAAGCGTTTCCTTTTGCCGGGACCGGCGGACTGGGCGAAGTGCTGGGCAGTTTGCCCAAAGCGATAAACGAAAGCGGCGAATACGAAGCGCGTGTCATATTGCCGCTTTACGGCAGTTTTCCGCAGGAGCGCCGAAAAGATCTCGAATTTGTGTGCTGGACTTTTGTTCGACTGGCTTGGCGGAATCAGTACTGCGGACTTTTCCGTATAAAAGAAGGAAACACGGTATTTTATTTTATAGATAACGAATATTATTTTAAGCGCAGCGGTCTATACGGTCATCTCGACGACGGCGAACGGTTTGCGTTTTTTTGCCGTGCGGTACTCGATATTCTTCCTCGGCTTGATTTTATGCCCGATATTTTGCATTGTAACGATTGGCAGACCGCTTTGGTACCTATTTATTATAAACTGTTCTATATGTATGCCGACGGTTACCGTGGGATAAAGACGATATTTACTATTCACAATATTGAATATCAGGGCTGGTACAGCAGAAATATAATAGGCGACGTATTCGGGATTCCCGAAAACGAATTCGGCAGTATAGAGCATTTCGGAGATATTAATCTGATGAAAGGCGCTATCGACTATTCGGATGCGGTCAGTACCGTAAGTCCGACATATGCTGAAGAAATAATGAGTCCCGAGTACGCGCACGGACTGGATGGCGATCTGCGCCGTAACAAACACAAATTGCGCGGTATCCTCAACGGTATAGATACCGTAACGTACGATCCGGAAACAAATCCTGCGTTGTTCGCGCATTACAGTGCGGATGATAAAAGCGGTAAAGCTTTAAATAAAGCCGGACTTCAAAAAATGCTGTGGCTGCCCGTGCGCAAAGATGTACCGTTGATCGTCATGATAACTCGGCTTGCCGCACATAAGGGATTGGATATAGTGCGTGCCGCTATGCCTGAACTGCTGTCGCGCGATATACAGATGATAGTGCTCGGAACGGGAGAACACGATTACGAAAGTTATTTTTCGCATTTGCAGGAATTGTATGACGGAAAAATGCGCGCAGTTATAGCGTTTAATAAAGATCTGTCGCATAAGATATATGCCGGTGCGGATATGTTTTTGATGCCCAGCAGAAGCGAACCGTGCGGTCTTTCCCAAATGATGGCTTGCCGGTACGGAACGGTACCTATCGTACGTGAAACAGGCGGATTGAAAGATTCCATTACAGATGCGTATAACGGTGACTTCGGTAACGGTTATAAGTTTGCGCGTTATGCCGCGGACGATCTGTTAGGAGCCGTAGACAGGGCTTTGGGACTGTACCGCGATTACGCAGATAAATGGCAAGGCTTGACGGACCGTGCTATGCGTACCGATTTCAGTTGGAAAAACAGCGCAATGGAATATATAAAATTTTACGGCGAAATTCTATAGCCGTTCTACCGCTAATACATTATTTTAGCTGTATGTTTTTTGTATTTGACCGTAATTATCAACTAAAAAATCAGGAGATAAAAGCCGATGGATTTCAGTAAATATCCGTAATGCTTGAAAAACTTTTCGGTTATGTTATAATACGGATATTACAAACGAGATATGTTTATGGCATTCGATTACAAGAAAGAATACAAAGAATTTTATATGCCTACAAACAAGCCGTCTATCGTCACTGTTCCGAAAATGAATTACATAGCGGTGCGCGGTAAAGGTGATCCCAACGGTGAAAACGGCGAGTACAAAAATTCAATAGGTCTTTTGTATGCAATAGCCTTTACTATTAAAATGAGTTATAAAGGCTCGCACAAAATCGACGGGTATTTTGAATACGTTGTTCCGCCGCTCGAAGGCTTTTGGTGGCAGGAAGGCTCTCATACGATAGACTATGCGAACAAGAACGGGTTTAATTTTATTTCGCTTATACGCTTGCCCGATTTCGTGACAAAAGCCGACTTTGATTGGGCGGTACAGGAAGCGACGGTTAAGAAGAATGCTGACTTTTCAAAGGTGAAGTTCTTAACCTATGACGAGGGTGTTTGTGTTCAATGTATGCATTTCGGCTCTTACGACGACGAGCCGAAAACGGTTGCGTTTATGCACGAGTATATGAAAGCCAACGGCTATGAGTTGGATATAACCGAAAGCCGTTATCATCACGAGATATATTTAAGCGATCCGCGCAAGTGTGCCGAAG
>CAJUBY010000055.1 GCA_910585055.1 uncultured Christensenella sp.
CTCACGGGTTTGTCAAGTTTATGATATTTTCGGCGATCGGTCTGGGACTCACCTCTCTCGGCAGCTGGATCGGCTACGATATCATCGGCGGAAATATCTGGATAGTCAAGCTTATAGTTCAGTTTATAGTATTTATTTATAACTTTATTACAAGAAGACTGTTTATATACAACGTTAATTTAATACGCGACGACGACAACACGATAAATTTGTAATTTTCAAAACATTTAAAAAGCCCTGCGTTATCTTTCCGCAAGGGTTTTGTCAAAAAAAGATCATTTGTCACTTATCCGCCAAATGCTTTATATCGTATTCGAGCTTTTTGTAGATATCGAGTACCGTTTTTGTAGATTTAAAAAAGTATGCGACCGCATATTTGACTCCGATAAACGACGAAATTATGTTTTCGTAGTCGTCTCCGTTAACGGCACGCACTAGCCCCTTAAGGCAAGCGGTAAATTCGGCGCGGTCGATAATCCCCGATATGACGGAGTCCGCAATATCTATCAATGTCGCCACACATTTAAGCGCATCCGCTTTGAGTTCGTTTCGAAACTTATCAGAATAGGTTTCGTCTTGTCCGTCGTTACCGTCTCGGACGGAAATCGGGACCAAAAGATCGGGCTGAGAAAACGCCGCACGGCAATACGATTCGAAGGGCGCGATTATTTCCAGACAAAATCTCGCATACGACTCGTTTATGGAAACGCCGTAAAAATACGCTTCCAAAAAATTCCGCAACGACATTTTACCGCTGTCTATATCGAGAAGTATCCTAAAAACAAGAGCAATTGCGGAAGCCGGGTCGGAAGGCAGAGAAAACACACCGCCGTTTACGCTTTCGGAAAACACGCAATTATAATCAAAACCGTACAAAACGTTTCCGAACAAAGCATACAGGCGTTTGTTGTCGGCAATAGACTTCAGCAGCGCGGTTATCTTACTTTCCGCAAGAATATATTTACAATTCTTTATCGACTCACAGGCGGACAAGAACTCCTCGAATCCGTCCGCTTTCATATTCTCCAAATAGTCTCTGCGCATGATTTCTCCGGCAATCAATTATCGAGCGGCAAGAATCACTCCGCCGCTCGATCCGAAAATAATTATTTATTTAGCTATGTATTTATTGATGTCTTTTATAAGTTCGTCGCAATTATCGTTATAGATCTCGCAAACGATGGGTTTGGCAAGATCGAGCGAAAAAATTCCCAACAATGATTTGGCGTCGACGACGTACCTGCCGCTGTGCAAATCGACTTCGTACGGATATGCGGAAACGGCGTTTACAAATTCCTTAACGCTTTCCGTAGAAGGAAAAAACACTTTGACCGATTTCATAAAAACCTCCTGAATTTAACATACCGGTATTCTATCATAAACCGCGAAGGTTTGCAATAGTTTTTTAAAATTTCGCGTTATTTTGATAAAAATTATTTATTTTATGATATACGCAACATTCTTTTCGATCGAATTCAGTTCCCGAAGCTTTTGTTCGTATCCGGCTCTTCCGATCATGGCGAATGTAGCCTTTTTTCCTTCTTCCACACCGGGCTGGTTAAAAGTATCGATACCCAGATAAGCGCCGGCAAACGCCGTTTCGTACATAAAATACATCAACAGCTCTCCGACGGTTTCCGCCGTTACTTCGGGCATCATAATCGTAAAATTGGATCTTTTAGCTTTGGTCAAAGCAAATTCTGTGGATTTCCGTTCGGCTGTGATAAGTTCGTTCATAGTGTGACCTTTAAGAAAATCGCCTATATCCGCAGTTTCGTCCGCCGGGATGCCGATTGTCGCTCCGAAATTTTCCACACCGATAAACGTTACCACTTTATCAAACGGACCTTCCGTATACAACTGTACCTGACTGTGCTGATCCGTTACGCCCAAAGACTTTGCCGGCGTCTGACCGCAGTTGACCGTTTTGCCGGCTTTATCGACTGCTTTACCGAGCGACTCCGCCCAGATCTGGCAATAAAAATCCGCCATGGTTTTCAGCCCGTCCGCATAAGGCATAATAACGGAAATATTTTTTCCGTCCTGCATAGATCTTACCTGCAAAAATGCCGTCATCAGCGCCGGATTGGTCTTTATATCCGCGCGTTCGCACGCCGCGCGCATAGCTTTTGCTCCGTCGAGCATGCTTTTGATATCTATTCCCATCACAGCAAACGGAACGAGACCTACATTAGACAATACCGAGAATCTGCCGCCGACACCGCCGGGAATACCGAATATTTTAAATCCTTCTTTTTGCGCAACGGCGTACAGTGCACCCTTGCCGATTGTGGTCGTAACGAAAATATGCTCTTTGGCGGCTTTTTCGCCTACGGCTTTTTTGAGCAGATTATATAATATGATAAACTGGCTGAGCGTTTCGCTTGTTTCGCCGGACTTTGTTATCACGTTGAAATATGCGGTTTTTAGATCAATTACATCCAACAGCGAAGCCATACGTTCCGGATCGATATTATCCTCCACGTATATTTTGGGAGCTTTCCGCATCGCGGCAGGCAGTTCGTTATGATGCAAATGCAACAACGCGTTAAATACGCAAATAGGACCGAGCGCCGATCCGCCTATACCGAGGACTACAAAGCTCGACGCTTTTTCGCGGATATTCTTCCCGAACTCGTTGAGTTCGTTTATCTCGGCGTCTGAAATCATGGGGGTATCCGCCCATTCCTGCCAGCCCTTACCGCTGTTATTTATTACTTCCGCAAATGCGGCTGCGTGCGCATTACCGGCATTGTCTATATCGGACTGCTTTATGCCGTGCTCGCCTATGGAAGATTCCATCATGTTGTTGTAATCGAACTTGAGTTTCATAAATAGATCTCCTTAAATATTACGTTACATATTATACAACCGAAATACGATAAAATCAAGCGTTGTAATACATTTTTATGCCGAAAAAAATTATAAATCGGATAAACGCGGCAAATTTTCCGCACGGTAAAAGCCGATCGGATGATCGGCTTTTAAGTTATCAAACCACCGTTTCGATCAGTCCGTAATTACCGTCGTTACGTACGTATAAAACGTTGATGGAATTAGTCGTTTTGTTTAAAAACACAAAGAAATTATGTCCTACAAGCTCCAATTCTTCGATAGCGTCGTCGATAGACATGGGGCTCAATGTATAGCATTTGGATCTGACAAGCGTTTTTTCTTCGTCGGCATCTTCTTCTAGAGGCTCTTCCGGCACGGAGAAGTCTTTGGCGCGGAATTTCTTTGATTTAGATTCGATCTTTTTGTGATGACGTATTATCTGTTTTTCCAATTTCGGCAATGCGAGATCGATATTGTTATACATATTATCGCTCGTTACCTCCGCACGCAGAACCGTGCCGTCGAGCATGATCGTAAGTTCCAGAGTGTACAAATCGTCGGTGCTGCGGGTATTGCCTTTTTTAAGACCGATCTTGATCCGCGTATCGTCGTCGAAAAACTTATCGAGTTTTTGAACTTTTTTGTCGATGATAGTTTTGAGCTTATCGCTCGCATCATAGTTTTTGCAAAGGTATTCGATAGTCATAACAGAAATCTCCTGAGGTTGGTTACCCGATATTATTATACCAGAAATCAAATGTTTTGTAAATGCTTTTCGTAAAAATTATTGTATTACGATTTTACCGTCGCGGCAATCGACGTTTATGTTTCCGCCGTTTTTGATCTTACCTCCGATTATAGCTTCGGCGATCTCGTCCTCGACATTTTGCTCGATGACCCGACGCAACGGTCTTGCGCCGTATTCCGCATCGTAGCCTTTATCTATGAGCCAATCGAGCGCAGACGGCGATACCGTAAGCTTGATATCTTTGTCTTTTAACGAATTTTCCACGCGTTTCAGCATTATACCGGCTATTTTCGCAACGTCCTCTTTCGTGAGTTTGTCGAATACGCAAATAACATCTATACGGTTTAAAAATTCCGGTCTGAATGTCGCTCTCAACGCGTTCATATAAGCGTCGTCGCGTACTTCGGATTCTTTTTTACCTACGGCATTGAAGCCTATCTCACGTTTGTTTGCGGCTGCGGTTGCGCCGACGTTGCTCGTCATGATTATTATGGTGTTTTTAAACGAAACCGTCCTACCCTGCGAGTCCGTCAGTCTTCCGTCGTCCAACAGCTGCAACAGAATATTGAAAACATCGGGATGCGCTTTTTCTATCTCGTCGAACAGCACTACCGAATACGGGTGTCTGCGCACCTTTTCCGTAAGCTGTCCGCCGTCGTCGAATCCGACGTATCCGGGAGGCGCGCCTATCAGTTTCGATACGGAATGAGACTCCATAAATTCGCTCATATCCAACCTTATAATCGAATTCTCATTGTCGAACATAGCTTCCGCAAGCGCTTTTGTAAGCTCGGTCTTGCCGACACCGGTAGGGCCGAGAAAAATAAACGAACCGATAGGTCTTGCGTCGCTCTTTAATCCCGCACGAGCACGGCGAATAGCTTTTGATACCGCTTCCACCGCTTTGTTCTGTCCGATGACCCGTTTATGCAATAGCTCCTCGAGATTTTGCAGTCTGGCGCTTTCCGTTTCGGTAAGCTTGCTCACCGGTATCTTGGTCCAGCGTGAAACTACATCCGCTATATTTTCAGCGTCTATGGTGACAGTCGATTTCTCCTGGGCTGCGGCATTCTGCAACGTTCTCGACTTGATTTTTTTGTCCAACTCTTCGGCGCGGCGCTTATATTGTTCCGCTTGCGCAAAATCCTGCTTGGCAGCACATTCGTTCATCTTTTTATTGCAATCCGCAAGTTCCACGGAAAGTTTCGAAATATCGGCAGGCGCGAGCGACACGCCAACCTTTGCGCAGCTCATCGCTTCGTCTATAAGATCTATCGCTTTGTCGGGCAAAAATCTGTCCGCAATATACTTATCCGAAAGTTTTGCCGCCGCGACTATCGCTTCGTCGGAAAGCTTTACCTTATGATAATTTTCATAGTTTGTACGCAATCCTTTTAATATCTCTATGGTTTGTTCTACACTGGGCGGCTCGACGGTTATCGGTTGGAATCTGCGTTCCATAGCTTTATCCGCCTCTATATATTTACGGTATTCGTCTGTAGTCGTCGCTCCTATCGTCTGCATTTCGCCGCGCGCAAGATACGGCTTAAGAATGTCCGCGGGCGTCACTTCGCCGTCTTTCGATCCCGCCTGCATAAGCGTGTGCAATTCGTCGATAAACACGATTATATTGCCGCTGTTTATAATAAGGTCGATAGCCGATTTAAGTTTCTCTTCAAGCTGACCGCGATATTTCGTTCCTGCCATCAAAGATCCGATATTGAGTGAAAATATAATATTGTTCTGGAGCTGGCGAGGCACTTTGCCGTCTACTATAGCACGTGCAAGTCCGTCGATTATCGCGCTTTTGCCGACGCCCGGTTCGCCTATCAGTACCGGGTTGTTTTTGGTCTTGCGGCACAAAATCTCTATCAGACGTTCCACTTCGCGCTCTCTTCCTATAACGGGATCGAGTTTGTTCTGCCTTGCTTTTTCCGTAACGTCTACACCGAGATCGGCAAGTTGCCCCGGCAGTGCGTGCGCCGGACCTTTTACATTGTCGTCATTTTGCACGGGATTACCGTAAACCGCACCGAAGCCCGAAAAAGGATTGCCGCCGTAAAATCCGCTTTCACGCTTTACCTGCCCGTTTTGCAAAAGCTTTAATATCGATCTGCGGTACGCCGCGATATTAACATTATATATCTGGTACAGTGCGTCGGCCGCGACACAGTTGCGGTCTTCCAGTATGGCGAGCAGCAAATGGTCGGGCGATATGGTCGATGCGCCGAGCTGCGCTGCCAAACTGTATGCCGTAAAAGGTATCGATTCACGTACACGTTCCGAATCTACAGGTTCCGAAAGCGCCGGCTTAGCTTCGCTTTCGAATATCTGTATAAGACCGTCCGGTGTAAATCCGTTGGCGGCAAAAATTTTCGACGCATAACACTCGACCTTTAATATGCCGTAAAGCAAATGTTCCGTGCCGGTGTACTCGTTTGAATAATATTTAGCTGTTTTTCTTGCTATGTCGTAAGCTTTTACGGCATTTTCGTCCATTGAATATTCCATGATACATTACTCCTTTATTAGATCGTTTTTTTTGCAAAATTTATCGAGCGCTGCGGCAATATACCGCGCCCTGAATGCGTCGCGCTCGTCAACGCTCATTTCGTTGCCGCCCAACCTCTGCATATTCGCAGGTTGACAGCTTGTTACAAGATCTTGAAATTCTTTCTCGTCGCCTATGTCGATATAACCGTAATATCCGCCGAGCCTTATCATGGCGAGAAATTGCATTGCTTCCGCCGTGGAAAGCTTGTATGCGTTGTTTGCGATCCCCCAAGCGCGGTATATACCGTCTTTAAGTTCCGATTCGTCGCGTTTGAGCAGCTGCCTGGCTCGAAGTTCGGCATCAACTATGTGGTTTATTGCGCCTTTAACGGAGTCTATTATATCTATTTCCTTAACGCCCAAAGTGCGCTGATTGCTTATCTGATATAAATATCCGTCGGCTTTGCTTCCTTCGCCGTATACTCCGCGTACCGTCATATTAAGTCTACCGACATCGGTTATACATCCGTCCATCATATTCTGCAAAGTCAGAGCCGGCAAAAACATCATAACGGATGCACGCATTCCCGTACCGAGATTTGTTGCGCAAGACGTAAGATATCCGAACCGGTTGTCAAACGCAAACTTGATATTTTTGCCCAACGCATCGTCTATCCTGCATACTCTGTCGTAAGCCTGATCGAGCGCCAACCCGGATAAAATTACTTGTTCGCGTATATGATCTTCTTCGTTGACCATTACGGAAACATTTTCGTCTGCGCTTATAAGCACCGATCCGAACGGACACTCTTCCAGCAGATCGGGACTTATAAGATGTTTTTCCTGTAATACTGCGCCGTCGGATTTCGATATGTTGCCTATATCGAACCGTTCGAACTTATCTATATACGAAAGAGATTTTTCCACCGTATCCGCGACCTGTCGGGACGGCATTTCAGCCAGTTTGTGAGGAAACGGCAATCCGTCGATATTTCTGGCAAGACGAAGTCTGGTAGATACAATAATGGAGTTCACGGTATTCAATTTATCTGTCCTCCTTATTGTTGCTCACAAGCCTTTTAAGCATATCGCTCAATTCGCCCAATTTAGCATAATCGCCGTTGTCTACGGCAGAACGTATCTCCGCTTTTAACCGCGCCTCTTCCGCCGCGGTATCGGCAGCGGTATGCGGTCTTTTTCCGATATGTCTGTCCGATTGTTGCAGCCGTTTGACCGTCTGCACTATCAAAGGCTCGAACACTTCGTAACATCTCGGACAACCGACGAATCCCGTCTTTAAAAATTCTTCGCTTGTCGTCTTACAAGTAGGACAGACCAAAGTACGTACAGACGGGGCTTCGAACAAACTGTTTAAATTGGACAGCAGTCCCATCGGAGACCCGTTTATAAGCTTGTTGAGCATATCGAAGCTGTCATTCCCGGTATCCGGCCTGTAATTTTTTGCACAGTCTCCGCACAGATACTTTTTTTCCACATGATCGTTGCGCCGTATAAGCACTTCCGTAGTCGCTTCGCGCAATCCGCAATTTGTGCACTTCATTTTATTTACTCCGAATAATTTTATTGAACATCGTGATTTTTAAGCGTTTCCATCAAAACACTTTTTAGTATAGAACCGCGCAACCTGTTTTTTGCTACGGTCGGCGCCAGCAATGCTTTGTCTGTCAGCGCGGCTTTCAGTAATCCCGCCTCCGATTTAGTATAAACCCCGTCGGCGGTCAATCGCTCCAATATCTGACACGCCTTTCCGTACTCTATGCCGTCGGACAACGTCTGATCTATATATTTGAGCAATACGTCCTCCGCATTTTCGTTTACCCGTATAAGCGTTACGGAACCGCCTCCGCCGCGTCTGCTTTCCGTTATATATCCGCGCTCCGGCGTGAATCTTGTCGCAAGAACGTAATTGATTTGACTCGGAGCGACGGCGAAATATGCGGCAAGTTCGTTACGGTTGAAATTTACAGATAATTCCTCGCCTAACGTTTCAAGCAAAAACTTTTCAATTATATCGCTTACGGTCATTGATTACTCCTTTTCCTTTTGTTATGACGCATAGTCAATAGTCAAAGAAAGTCAAATCTTATGGCTTTATTATATACGTATATTATCGGTATGTCAAGTGTTTTTATTAAAAAATTTAAATAAAAAACCGCCGTAGCGTTAGATACGACGGAAATAAAACTTTTAGATACTTCTCAACAGCGACGGGCCGGCATCGCTACCCATAACCATCAACACGATTGTCATAGTCAAAACAAAGACAAGTTCTATCAATGCGACTGATAAACAGACGCCGTCCGCAGCGGAATGCCGCGTGCCGTTTCCCTTTTTATCAGAAACGCAAAACCTAATGACAGTCACAGCCGCACAGCCTAAAGCGAGCAATATCGTAATAACTCCGAATACGATCGAGACTCCGTAAGAAAACAGAATAAATACGCCGGTAAATTGCATAAATGCCATAGCCGACAACCCGAGCGTAACAAAAATAACATAAAAATTGTTGTTGAACCAGGTGAAATCGAACTGCTTAGGTTGAAAGACGTTATTATTACTTTCTGCCGCACCGTCTTGCCTGACGCTTTTGGTTACTTCGGAAGACAGCGGATCCGCACCGCCGCAAGCCGAACAAAATCTTATGTCTCCTTCCGGAAGTTTGGTACCGCAATGTTTACAAAATGCCATTATCAAAATCTCCTATATCCTATGTATTCGTAAAAACAAACGTCAATCGATCGGCGCTGACGGATCGAATTTTTCGATCTCCACACCGGCTTCTTTAAACAGCTCCAAAGAAAAATCATCAGGATACCCGTCTTGATACACCACACGCACAATACCGCTGTTAATTATCATTTTGGTACATATTGCGCACGGCTGATGAGTGCAGTACAGTGTAGCTCCGTCGATACAAATTCCCATGCGCGCAGCCTGAATTATCGCGTTTTGTTCTGCGTGCGTTGCATAACACAATTCATGACGTGTGCCCGACGGGATGTTGAGTTCTCTGCGCAGGCAAACGCCTTTTTCCTTACAGCTTTTTATGCCCGAACTCGCACCGTTGTATCCGGTCGTCATTATACGTTTATTTTTGGCAATAACGGCGCCGATCTGGCGGTTTGACTGAAAACAGCTCGACCATGTGGCGACTGTGTGCGCTATCTCCATAAAACGTGCATCCCATTTATTCATTGGTTACCACTTCCGTATTTTATATTGATAAGTATAACACATATCAAACGGATTTGCAATGTTTTTCCCGACTTTTATCGGAACTAATTTTCTTTTCGGCATCATGTCTGCGTATAAACAGTTTCACGATTTCCACTGCCGGGATTATCGATGCCGAACACAGTATCACTGTCAGCCATTGCATACCGTCAAGCCATTGCAATGCGAAAATATCGTGAGTAGCCGGTATACACGCGAGCAGTATAGTCAGCGCCGCGCCCGTAAAAAACGACAGTATCAAAAGTTTGTTTTTGAAAAATCCCTTTGCAAATATGCTGCCCGTAATACTTCTTGCGTTAAAGCTGTGGAACAGCTGTACCAGACAAAGCGTCAGAAATGCCATCGTCGTACCCGCATCGTGTCCCCAACCGGTAAACGCACAGCCCAAAAACACACCCAGAACTATTAATGTTTGGAAAATTCCTTGGTATATGATATTTATACCGACCTTACCGGAAAACAGTCCGTCGCCCGCATTTCGCGGCGGCGCGGTCATCACATTCCGTTCCGCCTGTTCCACTCCGAGCGCGAGCGCCGGCAAACTGTCCGTTACGAGATTTACCCATAAAATCTGCAGCGGCAACAAAAATACGATAGGCTCTTTGGAAAACGCAAAAATAATAGTTGCAAAGAATAATGACAGCACTTCCGATAAGTTAGCCGCCAGAAGATACTGTATTGTTTTCTGCATGTTTGCAAAAATAGTTCTGCCCTCTTCTACGGCTGTAACTATAGTTGCGAAATTATCGTCGGCAAGCACCATATCCGCGGCTTCTTTAGTAACTTCGGTACCGGTTATACCCATACCTATACCGATATCC
>CAJUBY010000056.1:0-226 GCA_910585055.1 uncultured Christensenella sp.
GTAACGGAGGCGTTCAAAGGTTCCCTCAGAATGGTTGGAAACCATTCGTAGAGTGCAAAGGCAGAAGGGAGCTTAACTGTGAGACTTACAAGTCAGGCAGATACGAAAGTAGGACTTAGTGACCAGGCGGTAGAGTATGGAATTGCCGTCGATTATCGGATAAAAGTTACCTCGGGGATAACAGGCTGATCTCCTCCAAGAGTTCACATCGACGAGGAGGTTTGGC
>CAJUBY010000056.1:236-9639 GCA_910585055.1 uncultured Christensenella sp.
AAAGTGGCACGCGAGCTGGGTTCAGAACGTCGTGAGACAGTTCGGTCCCTATCCTTCGCGGGCGTAGGATATTTGAGAGGATTTGCCCTTAGTACGAAAGGACCGGGGTGAACGCACCTATTGTGTACCTGTTGTCGCGCCAGCGGCATTGCAGGGTAGCGACGTGCGGAGCGGATAAACGCTGAAAGCATCTAAGCGTGAAACCCACCTCAAGATTAGATATCCCATCTACTTCGGTAGAGTAAGACTCCATGTAGACGACGTGGTTGATAGGTCGCAGCTGTAAGTGCAGCAATGTATTCAGGTGAGCGATACTAAATAAGTCGAGGGCTTGATCATAACCGATTGCCTAAACTAAATAGGCGATTACAAGATTAGACCCGTTTGCGAAAGTTAAGAGTTATATGCAGTTGCCTTTGTTCGACGGGACGAAGGACGGAGCACATTCGAATACGAATAAAATCCGCAAGAACTTGTGCCGGTCGCAGCACAGCACGGGCGCAGTAATCCTCGGTAGCTCAGTAGGTAGAGCGTTCGGCTGTTAACCGAATTGTCACAGGTTCGAGTCCTGTCCGGGGAGCCATTGCGGTGGTCATGTCGTAGGGGTCACACCTGTTCACATTCCGAACACAGAAGTTAAGCCCTATGGAGCCGATGGTACCTGTCCGGTGACGGACCGGGAGAGTAGGTAGCTGCCGCATTTTATTAAAAAGAGATATCTTTAAATAGGTATCTCTTTTTTTGTTGTACGAAATAAAAACTTTTGTTGTGCAATCAGTCATTTACTGCCTTAAGTTATCCTAACTATAAAAGAGTATATAGTTCCGTTTGATACGGATAAGAACAACAATAGAAAGTCCAGCTGCAGGTGTCGGAATGGTAAAAAATAGACGGTTATTTTAGTAGCGACAGGTAACGTTAGCGCTTTGTTCGCATATGAAAAACTATCGGTTTTGCCTGTGGGATTTTATGTGCACGGTAAACCGCTTGCTAAGTATGTGGAACCGTTAAGATAATGCGATCAATAGATACAAAAAAAGCCTCCTTTTGTTTAATAGAGCATGGTGCGACACCGAGCAAAAAACATATGAGATCGATCCAAATAAATAATAATAGTTTAACACATACAACGTGATATTGTAAGTGCCGTATAGAATGCGCCAAAAAGCGTTATGCGTATAAATATATCAGTCGGGCGAGATGATCGATTAGGCGGCAATCGCAAGCAAAAGATTATTTATTATTTGTGGTTCGAACTACCGCGCAACTGCGATAAATGTTGCCTGCATATTTTCCGTCTTAATTTATCGCTAACAACATGAATAAATGCTAAAGATCATAAAATTGCTTAGAAAGTTAATATCGATACGTAATACCGAGTAAACAGTCGGCGGATAGTTTTTTATGCGTATTTTAAACATATAGATACTGTTTGTCTTTGTGTCACGACATTTTATAATGTTGTTTGCGTTATTCTTTGAATCAAAAAATACGTCGTGGCCTATTAAATACATATAAATAGTAAATGGCGTAGATTTGTTCTTTTCTCGTTTAAATTGCGAGTGACTAACCAAGGATAACGCTTGATAGCGTACGATTACGGACGATCTCGGCGTTATAGCCGCCTGCCAAAAGTACCGCTACGACTTCGCGTCTTTGCTTGACCTTGTCTCAAACCGCCTCGCTTCAAGCGTAAAGCGTTTTTACGGAGCAAATAACTGCGTTGATAGCTGTCGCAAATTCGCTATTGTGCAAGCACAAGCGAATTTGCCGGGCGCGGCGCGAGAATAGACGTGCAAAACGGAGCGCGTCGCACTCTTTGCGGTACGGCATCGTAGACCGTGTAGCAGAGCATAATCAGCGACGGTTTACCTGCATAAGTCAGGCTGTGCCTGCCCGTAAAATATTTCTATCGGGATCACTCACACGTATAATTCCATAGTCGATCGATTGACCGACCGATCTATTATGTAGTAGACCTATTTCCTGTTATAAAACTTTTTGTATGCGAGCGGCGTCATGCCGATATTCTTTTTAAAAAGGCGGCTGAGCGATTGAGAATCGGGCAGTCCTACGTCAAAAGCTATTTCGGAAATGCTTTTGTCGGAGGACAGCAATAGTTCGGTGGCTTCTTTAAAGCGGTATTTGGATATATATGCGCCGATCGAAGTATTCATATGCTTGGAAAACAATCCGTCGAGATAATTGGGCGAAAGGTGTACGTTGTCGGCGCAGGCTTTTAAATTCAATTCGCCGCGGTAGTTGTTCGATATAAAATTAAGCGTATCGGAAACGGCTTTCGGCATTTTAGTTTGTTCGCTGCGTTGCGTTTTTATATATTGCACAACGTCGAGAAAAAAAGAGTAAAACCGTTCCGACCATCTGCGTTCGTCGAAGCAGTCGGCGTCGATATCGTTCAGTATATCCGTGACCATACCGACAAATCCGAACTCGTCCCTGTCGAGCTGTATGCACGGACTGTAATTGAACATAAAATCGGCAATGCTGCGTACGAGCGGCGTGGGATAAAAGTGGATGTAATACTGAACAGATCCGACGTTGTCGGGCGAAGGCGTTACCCAGCCGGTAGTTTCCAGCATACAGTCTTCGACGGCAAAGTGGTTTGCCGTAACATGGCGGATTATATTGTTTTGAATATAGCTTTTATTGCCTTTTTCCAAAAACCAAAAAAGGTATGAATTTAAGTTTTTTCGTTTTATATAAAAATTATTGCCCAAAACTTCGCGCCCTGCAAACTGCAATTGTATCAGCGCGCCGCTGCTGTCTTTTTCGGGATATAGGTTCCGTATACGCGTCCCTTCTTTAAAGTCGCGCGTCAATTCCACTTGCAATTCTATTTCGTTATTTCTCATAAAATATCCCAATATCGTAATAATTGATAATTTTTGTGTAAAAATTGCCATTGATTGCCATGATAACAATAGTATATAATAAAACAGACATCAAGTCAAGGGGTGTACGATGAAGATTCGGAAAGTGATCTGTTTTTTGATATCGGCTGTCTGCTGTGTGTTTATGTGCGGCTTTGCGGTCGGCTGCGGCGGCGAAACATTGTCTGCGCCGTGTGAGCTTGTTTCCATAACGGTAGAAGGCCCGACCGTTACCGATTACATAAAAGGCGAAGAGCCGGATTTTTCCGATATGTCGGTAAAAGCGCATTACGATGACGGTAGCGAAAAAACAGTTATGCCCGATGATTATACCGTATCGGGTTACGACAAAAATACGAACGGCTTGCAACATGTGCTTGTGCGTTATACAGAACGCGGTGTGACCGCGACGGAATATATAACCGTTACCGTAGGCGAGCGTCTATCCGTAAAAAACGGTGACATGACGTTTGAAAACGGCGAATACACGTCAAAGTACGGCAGAACGATCGCTTTGATAGGCGGAAGTTTTGCGGAAGGATCGTATAAAGCCGAAGTAAAACTCGTTGCCGGCGGTGATAACGGCATTGTATTCGGAGCGAGTTCTCTGTTCGAAGAATATTGGGAACAGGGCGCGAACTATTACTTTTTTTTCATTTCGGCAGACGGTTCGGCATATCTCGGTAAGGTCCATGACGGAACGTGGTCGGCGCTTGCCGTCAAAAATATAGGAAATATAAATTACGGCATTTGTCACGAACTCAAATGCGAACGTTACATTTACGACGGACAGTATGCGGTGTTGCGCTGTTACGTCGACGGCGAGCTTAAATTGATGGCGCGCGATCATGCGCCGCTCTCGGGTGTGCAGTACGGGATGAGAGCCGGTAACGGCGGTGTCGTCTACAAAAATATCGGCATCGACGGCGATACGAATGATAAGGAGCTGTATGTGGGAGATCTTAATATAAAAAGCGGTGATTTTACCGAAAACGACGGCGTTTATATATCTGCCGTCGACAACTCGATAGTAAGTTTTCCGGATAAGAGATTGGCGTACGGCGAATACGAGGTAACTGTCAAAAAGAACGGTACGGCGGACGACGGGCTGATCTTTGCGGTCACGGACAACGGCGCAGGCTCGTATTGGGAAACAGGCGTCAGCTATTATTTTTTCTTTATTTCCGCGCGCGGTACGGCGTATCTCGGTAAGGTCAATTACGGCAAGTGGACGGTGCTCGGCGAATCGGGAGTTATAACGGGTTCCGCGGACAGCGGAGAATATATGCTTAAAGTTGTCCGCGATCCGGTAGGCATAAAGTGTTATGTCGACGGCGTTTTGCGCGTAAATTGCAACGACAGATCTCCTCTGACGGGCGTCGGAGTCGGATTGCGCGCAGGCGCGTCGGGAGTGACGTACGGAGATATTTCCGTGACTGAAAGCGACGATTTTCAATTGAGCGAACCCGATGATTTCAGAAACGTAAGCGGCAAATTCGTCAAGTTCGAAACTCTTATCTCCGCAGTGAATAACAAAAGTTTGGCGGTGTACGACGGTGCGATGATCGACGGGACTGTTTCCGCCGTTATGAGCTCGGGCAGCGATGCCAACAACGGGCTTGCCGTTAGGATAAGTTCGGAAAAAGACGAGTTCTACGACAGAGAAGCCGGCGTGAGTTATTATTTCTTCCATATAAGTACGACGCGGACCGCGCGGCTGTTGCGTTTCGATAACGGTACGGTCAAAAAATGCTCGGAAAGCGTTCTTTCGGCAGGCTTTGCTCCAGGAGCGGAACATATGCTTAAGGTCACTGTAAACGGCGGCAGGGTAATGTGCTACATAGACGGCGCCATGTATGCCGATTATACCGATCCGCAGCCGCTCGAGGGCGACGGCGTGGGCATACGTGCGAGTTCTGCCGGTACGGTTTTCAGAGATTTCGAGATAAACGACGTGATCGATCCTATCAAATCGGATGTCGTCTTGTTCGGGCATTCCCATGCAGAGCTTTGGTCTACGGCAGCCGCCGATCTCGCTCCGCTCGGCAGCGTCGCCAATTTGGGCGTCGGCGGAACAAGCACTATACACTGGCTCGACAGGGTGAAGCATGTAACATCGTACGCTCCCAAATACGTCGCTATGTGGATAGGTTCAAACGATCTGGCAGCAAACGTGCCTGTCGAAACAATTGTAGACCGCGCGTCGGCTATCTTGTATGAAATAAAAGCTGCGCTTCCGGAGGCGAAAATAGTGCTGTTTAAGGAGTTTTACCAGCCGGGCGCAGGGCGCGACAGCGAAAGCTACCGTTCGCGCGTACGGCAGATGAATGCGCGATACGAAGAAGAGTTCGGCAATGATTTTATAATATGCGATTTGTTCGATATCGTTTTGAAAGACGGCGAGTTCGACGGATCCATGTTTTGCGACGATTATCATCTAAACGCTAAAGATTACGCGCCGGTCACGGAAAGATTGTTGCGCGCGTTCGGAATATGATCGGGAAATAAATTATACGGAGAATGGTGATGAATAAAACAAAAACATTTAAGAATACCGTACTTGCGATACTTCTTTCCGTGTTGACGGTATTTACCGTAGCTTGCGGCGAACCGCAAAAATCCGCCCCATCCAAGCAGCCGAAGGTCACTACGGATTCGATACAGATGTACACGTTTCCCCAAAAAACAGTGTACACGGTGGGCGAAGTGTTTGAAATTGCCGGTGCGTCAGTCACGATTAAATATTCCGACGGTTCAACGGAAAATGTCGACGTGACTGCGGATATGGTATCGGGGTACGACGGCACGACGGCAGGACCTCAGTATATAACAGTCGCGTATAAAAAGGACGGCGTTACGCACAAGACAGCGTTCCGTATCGATGTAAAAGAGAAACCGCCGGTAACGCCCGATCCTATCGTTCCGAACCCTCCCGGAGAGACAGATCCGCCCGAGGAAAATGACGAATATGTTTTTACATACGGCGACGAATACTGCTGGAACATAACCGAAACCGACGGCATAACGTCCTTCGAATCTCTTTCCGACTCGCAGTTTTTGATGTTCAAAAACAAGACGTTCACGGGCGGCAGCGTATCGTTCAAACTTAAAGTAACGACCAACGATTACACATATTCGGTTGCGAGCGGCATACTGTTCGGATCGGACACCATGGATGCGGCGCACAACGTCGGTAAGTTCTATGTCGCCGGCCGCGACAAGTGGAACGACTATCTGGTGTTTTCCAAAGACAACGGTCAGTTTGCATGGCAGGACTCGACTAAGATAGCGAACATACTTACAGACCTTACTAAAACATATGATCTCAAGTTCGTGTGGGAAAGCGAAAAGGATATAGTATATTACTTTATCGACGGGGAGTACGTCGGGAAACAACAGTTAAACAAAGGCTTTAAGGGGCGGTATTTGGGTCTTTACGCCGACAGTGCCGGTGTCACCGTATCAGATATCGTCATCGACGAAGACGAAACGTTCGTACCTCCTCCGGTCGTGACGGAGACCGAAGATTACAAGTTTACCGTCGGCGATTCCACCAACTGGAAAATAACCGGTTCGGGTGATGACACGGTATTCGAATCCAAAAAAAGTTCGCAGTTTTTGATGTTCAAAAACAAGACGTTCACGGGTGGCAGCGTATCGTTCAAACTTAAAGTAACGACCAACGAGTACACATTCTCGGTTGCGAGCGGCATACTGTTCGGATCGGACACTATAAACGCCGCGCATAACGTCGGTAAGTTCTATGTCGCAGGCAGAGACAAGTGGAACGACTATGTGATATTTGCCAAAGACAACGGACAGTTGGTTTGGCAGGATTCGACTAAGATAGCTAATATCCTGACCGACCTTAATAAAACGTACGATCTTAAGTTTGTGTGGAACAGCGAAAATGATATAGTGTACTACTTTATCGACGGTGAGCATGTAGGGAAACAGCAGTTAAATAAAGGCTTTAAAGGACAATATATGGGTATTTACGCCGACAGCGCCGGGGTCACTATATCCGATATAGTCATCGACGAAAACGAGACCTACGAGGAAATTACGGAAAAAGACGAGTATCTGTTTACCGAGGGTGATGCTACCAATTGGAATATAACCGGCTCGGGCGAAGACGCGGTGTTCGAATCTACGAAGAATTCGCAATTACTTATGTTCAAAAACAGGACATTTACGGGCGGCAGCGTGTCTTTCAAACTGACGGATAAGAGCAATAACTATACTTATGCGCTGGTCAACGGCATAGTGTTTGCTGCGGATATGCAAAACGCATCTTTTACGTCGGGTAAGTTCTATGCCATAGGCAGAGACAAGTGGAACGATCTGGTAATGAGTTCGAGAACGGACGGCGCGCATGCATGGGAAGATTCGACAAAGATAGCCGGCGGATTGAACGTTCTCGGTAAGACATACGACCTTAAGTTTGTGTGGGACAGCGAAAATGATATAGTGTATTACTTTATAGGCGGCGATTACGTCGGATCGCAACAGCTCACTAAAGGCTATAAAGGCGAGTACATAGGTATCTGTGCGGACAGCGCAGACACAGTTATATCGAATATCGTCATCGACGAGAACGAAACATTCGTGCCGCCGCAGGCTGTGACGGAGACCGAAGATTACAAGTTTACTATCGGCGATTCCACCAACTGGAAAATAAGCGGTTCGGGCGAAAATGCTGTGTTCGAAGCGAAGAAAAACTCGCAGTTTTTGATGTTCAAAAACAAGACGTTCACGGGCGGCAGCGTGTCGTTCAAGCTCAAAGTGGAAAGCAACGATTACACATATTCGGTTGCGAGCGGAATACTGTTCGGCTCGGATACCATGGATGCGGCGCACAACGTCGGTAAGTTCTATGTAGCCGGCCGCGATAAGTGGAACGACTATCTGGTGTTTTCCAAAGACAACGGTCAGTTTGCATGGCAGGACTCGACTAAGATAGCGAACATACTTACAGACCTTACTAAAACATATGATCTCAAGTTCGTGTGGGAAAGCGAAAAGGATATAGTATATTACTTTATCGACGGGGAGTACGTCGGGAAACAACAGTTAAACAAAGGCTTTAAGGGGCAGTATATCGGTCTTTACGCCGACAGCGCCGGAGTTACTATATCCGAAATAGTCATCGACGAAAACGAAACGTATGTTCCGGAGGAGAACCGATACCGTTATTAAATGCGTACATTTTAAGCGAAAAGGCGAGCGTTATCAAACGCTTGCCTTTTCCTTTGTAAAGTAGTATAATATGAAGGTATGAAGATCGGGCTTTCCACATCGACATTTTTCAACACGGTGGCTGCCGAAAACGTATTCGATATAATGCGCAAAATGCGCGTCGATACGGCGGAAGTGTGTTTGAACACCTTTTCGGATTACGAAAAGGCGTATGTGGACAATCTGGCGCAGTTCCGCGCCGGCATGGACGTCGTTGCCGTGTCGCCGTTGTCCACGCAGTTCGAACCGCAGCTGTTTTCGCCGAATATGCGCGTTCGCGCCGATGCCGAACTTATATTCAGAAAGGTATGTTACGCTTGTTTTGCGCTCGGAGCCAAGTTTTATACGTTCCGCGGTCCGATAAACCTGACAGGCGAAAAAGATTTCGATTATTTGCGCCTGTCGCAGCGATTTGCGCAACTGTCCGATATAGCCGCAACGTACGGCGTTATTCTGTCGCTTAAGAACATGCGTTGGTCGTATGCCGCAACACCGGATTTTTTTAAAAAAATACTCGAGCGCTGTCCGCGTCTTTTTGCCGGCATATCATTGCACCACGCAGAGATAGCCGGATACGATATTCGTGAATTTTTGGATGTGTGTCCGCCGCAGCGTATAAGTATCGTGGAAGTACAGGATCACAACAAGGGCGAGTGGTGTTTGCCGGGGCGCGGAAAATACCGGTTCGATAAACTTTTTTCCGATCTGGAGCGGCGGAAGATAAATGCGGCGGTGCTGCTTGCCGCAGGTTCCGATACATATACCGACTTTGTTCAGGTGCGCGACGCGTTTGAATATCTCGTATCCGAGTACCGCGGCGTTATCCAAAAGTAGACAGTCGCAGTTGCCGGCGAACTCGCGCATTCGATAGATTTAGATGCTAATAAATTCTCTAAAGGAGATCCGAATATGAATAAAAAGACAGTTCGTGATGTGGACGTAAAGGGCAAGCGCGTGCTTGTGCGTTGCGACTTTAACGTTCCTATGAAAGACGGTGTGATAACCGACGAGACCCGTATAATGGGCGCTTTGCCGACTATCGAATATTTGCTCGATTCCGGCGCGATGGTAACGCTGTGTTCGCATATGGGCAAGCCGCACTCTGTTTTGTCGGCGGAAGTCAAGCTTAACAAAAAAGACAAGAAAAAGGTGGAAGCAGGCGAGATAACCGCGGAAGCCATTATCGAAAAAGCAAAAAAGGACGAGCCCAAAAAGCTTACGCTCGAGCCTGTCGCAAAACGACTCAACGAACTGCTCGGCGGTAAGGTCGTGTT
>CAJUBY010000057.1 GCA_910585055.1 uncultured Christensenella sp.
GCTAAAGCTCTATGGTGCCCACTGGCATAGCCAGTGGTTAAATTAATTAACAAAAGGCTCTCGAACATTTCGTTCGAGAGCCTTAACTACACATTATTTATAAAGATAAATTGAAATTTATCTTCTTATATACGCAACTATCTGCGGCTCTGTACCGTTGCATCCATATTCGCATACAAGCAAATACTTATCATCTGCGGCAATGCCATAGCATCGGTGATTACAGGGGATTTCAATTTGATTTCCAAAATAAACACAACGGTCATCCAGTAATTTTACAGATTGTCCGTTTGGCAAACGGTATTCCAGATTTATGAAAAATCCATTTAGTAAATTAAGGTCGTTAACCTGTAAACCTTGAATGCCAAGAGCATTGAATTCGTCTATCAAAGTCTTTTTCATCTTATTAAATGCTTCAAAGCCGTTCTGTTTGATACATTCCGCCGCAATGCATGTTCCCCCAAAAGGATGCCCGTCCGTTTTAATACAACCGCCGCAATCTTTCTTTCTGTTGCATCCGTTACAGCACTCGACTCCACAAATTGATAACATAATGGTTTTCTCCGCTAAATTACTGTTTATCGTACGATCATTATATCATGAAAAATAAAAGAGCGCAACCGATTGAATTTTGTATTTTGCGTGCTATATAAAACATATCTATATCTCTAGGCTACGAGTAGCCTGGTTCGTCCACGCTTAAAATACAATAGAAAAGGTATGGCTTTATGCCATACCTAATTATCTATAACCTGCGGCTTGCCTAAAATTCCCCAAGGGAATTACTGTAAGACCCTGTTCTTATTATTCATGCTCGGTCGCTTCCAACACGTCACTCCAACTCGAATGCGCCGGTATAAAGCTGATAATACTGACCTTTTTCTTCTATAAGCTTTTCGTGATTGCCGCGTTCTATAATTCTGCCGTGATCCAACACGATTATTACATCCGAATTACGGACCGTAGACAGTCGGTGCGCTATAACGAAAACCGTTCTGCCCTGCATGAGCGCATCCATACCGCGCGACACTATCGCTTCCGTGCGCGTATCTATAGACGACGTCGCCTCGTCCAATATCATTACCGGCGGATCCGCTGCGGCGGCACGCGCTATCGAAACCAACTGACGTTGACCCTGCGATAAATTGGCGCCGTTACTGTTAAGCATGGTGTTGTATCCGTCGGGCAGCCTGCGTATAAATCCGTCCGCTCCTACAAGTTTTGCCGCGGCGATACAGTCGTCATCGGATGCGTCGAGCTTGCCGTAACGTATATTATCCATGACAGTTCCCGTAAAAAGATTCGTATCCTGCAACACTATGCCCAGGCTTCGTCGCAAGTCGGATTTTTTTATCTTATTTATGTTTATACCGTCGTACCTGATCTTGCCGTCGGCAATATCGTAAAATCTGTTTATAAGATTTGTTATGGTAGTCTTACCTGCACCCGTAGCGCCGACAAAAGCCACCTTCTGTCCGGGCTTTGCGAATATGGAAACGTCGCGCAATACCGGCTTTCCGGGTTCGTATTCGAAATCCACTTCGGAAAGAACAACGTCGCCCTGCAACCGTGTATAAGTAACCGTACCGTCGCCGTGCGGATGCTTCCACGCCCATATGTGCGTGCGTTCTTCGCATTCGATAAGTTCGCCGTCGGACTCTTTGGCATTTACTAGCGTAACGTAGCCGTCGTCCGTTTCGGGCTTTTCGTCTATCAGATCGAATACTCGACGCGCACCGGCTATGCCCATTACCACCGAATTGATCTGGTTCGAAACTTGGTTTATATTATTGCAAAACTGACGAGTCATCTGCAAAAACGCCACTACGAGCGCTATCCCGAACACAGCCAACGACGGATTGAATACGGCGCCTATCGCCGCATTGGAAACACCGTTGATTATGAATACACCGCCCAAAAGCGCGACGATAACGTAAAGCACATGCCCTATATTGCCCAGTATCGGCATAAGCATGTTGGCGTATCTGTTGGCACGGTACGACTGATCGAAAAGATATTCGTTTATACTGTCGAAATCGGCTTTTGCTTCTTCTTCGTGGCAAAACACTTTTACGACCTTTTGCCCATTCATCATTTCTTCTATAAAGCCTTCGGTTTTGCCGACGGCGCGCTGCTGTGCAACGAAATATTTTCCGGCGCCGCCGCCTATTGTCTTGGTAACGAAAAATATAGCTATTATGCCGGCTAGCACGACCAACGTAAGCCATACGCTGTACCACAGCATAATAAAGAACAGCGTAAGCACCATAATCGCCGATGTAAGCAGCTGCGGCAAAGATTCGGCTATCATCTGACGCAAAGCGTCTATATCGTTGGTATAATGGCTCATTATATCGCCGTTGCTGTTGGAATCGAAATACTTAACGGGCAGATCCTGCATTACGTTGAACATCTGTTCGCGCATCTTTTTAAGATAGCCCTGCGTTATGATCGCGCTGAGCTGCTTGTTTACTGCGCATAAAATAAGCGATATAACGTACAGACTTATCAAAACAGACATATCGCGTATTATTTCGCCGCCGTATTCCGCCCAACCGGCGTTCATCGCGAGCGCTTTACCGACAACCGTAAACACTTTTTCCATAAATATGGAAGGCAACGAACTTACTACGGCGTTGACTATGATACAAAACAAAATGAACGCCGTCATTTTGGGATAATAACGGAACAGCGCTTTTACCGCTCTGCCGAGCACACCTTTGTTTTGACCTTTTATTTTTCCGGAAGCAGCCGCTTTATTTTTCATCGTTCGCCTCCGTTCCGACTGCGGCTATATGCGCGTCGTCGTTCTGTTTTTTGTTTTGCGTATTATACACTTCTGTGTAAATGGCGTTTTTACCAAGCAATTCTTCGTGCGTACCTATTGCGTCTATCTTACCGCCGTCCATTACGATTATCCTGTCGGCGTCTTCCACTGACGAAGTACGCTGCGCTATGATGATCTTGGTCGTCTCTGGAATATACTCTTTAAACGCCTTGCGTATAAGCGCATCCGTACGCGTATCGACAGCGCTTGTGGAGTCGTCGAGAATAAGAATTTTCGGATCTTTCAAAAGAGCGCGGGCTATACATAACCTCTGTTTCTGTCCGCCGGAAACGTTTGTTCCGCCCTGCTCGATATGCGTGTCGTAACCGTCGGGAAAACTTTTGATAAATTCGTCCGCCTGCGCAAGCCGACACACATTTTCGAGCTGTTCGTCGGTCGCGTCTTTATTGCCCCAACGCAAATTCTGTTTTATAGTTCCCGAAAACAATTCGTTTTTTTGCAAGACCACGGCGACCTTGTCTCGCAGTACGTTAAGATCGTAATCCCGCACGTCTACGCCGCCTACCTTTACAATCCCGGTAGTTGCGTCATAAAGACGCGAAATAAGATTGACGAGCGTTGTTTTGCTTGATCCGGTTCCGCCTATTATACCTACGGTCTCGCCCGAACGTATGTGAAGATCTACGCTGTCCAACGCATTGCGCTCGGCTGCGGCCGAGTATTTAAACGTAACGTCGTCGAAATCGATGGATCCGTCCGAAACCGTTTTTACCGCGTTCTCCGGGCTTTTGATCGTACTCTCCTCACGAAGGATCTCGCAAATACGCCTTGCGCTTTCCGCCGACATCACGAGCATTGCGAACACCATGGAAAACATCATCAGCGACATCAGTATCTGCATACCGTAGACGATAAGCTGCGAAACTTCGCCTATATTCAAATCGGCTCCGCTCGATCGTAGTATCAAATACGACCCGACAAAAAGCACCGACGACAGAACGGCGTAAAAGAAAAACTGCATGACCGGATTATTCCATGCAAGAATACGCTCCGCTTTGGTGAAATCCACCTGTAACGCCGTAGACGCACGGTCGAACTTATCCTTTTCGTAATCCTCTCTTACGTACGATTTCACTACCCTAATGCCGCGGATGTTTTCCTGTACCGATTCGTTGAGATCGTCATACTTTTTAAACACGCGGTGAAACATCGGCATAGCCTTTTTCATGATAAAAAACAGTATCAACGCAAGCGGCGGAATGACGCCGACGAATATCCATCCCAGACTGCCGCCCATAGTAAACGTCATCACAAGCGAAAATATCATCATCAACGGACAGCGTACTGCTATCCTAATTATCATCATATAAGAGAACTGCACGTTTGTAACGTCCGTAGTCATGCGTGTAACAAGCGACGGTGTGGAATATTTATCTATATTCTCGAACGAAAATTCCTGAACTTTATAATAAAGATCCTTACGCAGGTTTTTTGCGTAACCGGACGACGCTTTTGCACATATCGCACCGGAAAGAGCGCCGCATGCAAGCGAAGCAAAAGCCATTGCCAACAATATGCCGCCGTATGTCCAGATCTCACTCATCTTTATTGTATTGCCGACTCCGACATCTATAGCATTTACAAGCTTGGCTATTACAAACGGAATAAGACACTCGAGCACAACTTCGAGCGACACGAATATAGGCGAAAGTATCGACGCTACTTTGTATTCTCTTATGCTTTTAGATAATACCTTAATCATTAAAATCTACACTTACCCGAAAATATGTTATTTTTCATTTTACCACAGACATTTTTTTTTGTCAACGAAAAAACCCGAACTTATACCCTTACTCCGAATGAAAATTATTTCATACAAAAACGCTCCGCAAGCACGGAGCGTTTTATGGTAATTACCGTTTACAGTAATATGCAGATTATACCGCCTCTGCCTTCGTTGATGATCCGCGAAAGCGTTTTGCGCATTTTTTTCTGCGTTTCGTTAGGCATGGCAGTAAGCTTATTATTGAGTCCTTCGTTGACCAGACTTTCGAGCGATTTGCCGAACATATTAGTCTGCCAAATGCCTTTGGGATTTTGTTCGAATTCGGACAGCAGATAATTGACAAGGTCCTCGCTCTGCTGTTCGGTACCGACGACCGGACAGACTTCCGTTTCTATGTCGACGCGCATAATATGCAGGCTGGGAGCGGACGCCTTGAGTTTGACGCCGAACCTGGACCCCTGTTTGAAAATCTGCGGCTCCTGCAGCGTCATTTCGTCCATAGTCGGGGTGACAACGCCGTAACCCGTTTCCGCGACTTCGTTGAGCGCGGCGCTCAGTTTATCGAACGAGCGTTTTGCTTTAACGAGATCGCCGAGCGACGCCATAAGGTCGAATTCGTCTTTTATATCGACGCCGCACTCTTCCTTTAACGCGCGGTAGAAAAGACCGGGTTTTTCTTTTACTGTATAGATCGCTCTTCCCTTGTCGAGTTCGACGCTTTTAAGCTCGATCCCGTCGAAAAACTCGCTTTCCTCCATTGTTTCGCAGGCAACACAGTCGCGCATTTTCGCTTTACTTGCAGCTACGGCGACCGATCTTTCGACGAGATCTGCGACTATCGGATTGGCAGCGTCGAGAGCGCGGATCCAGTTGGCGCTTTCGATATACACGTCGCGCAGCGGAAATTCATAAAGCACGTTTTCGAAAAGCTTTACGACGTCGGTCTTGGTCAGTCCTGCAACGTTAAGCGGCACAACAGCGTTGCCGTACTTTTCGGAAAGTCCTTTTGCAAGTTTTTTTGTCTCCTGCGAATTGGGCACGGACGAGTTAAGAACTATAACAAACGGTTTGCCCAATTCTTTAAGTTCGTTTACCGTGCGCTCTTCCGCCGCTACGTAAGCTTCCCTGGGAAGCTCCGTCTTTATAGACCCGTCGCACGTCATAACCACCCCTATTGTCGAATGGTCGGAAATGACTTTGCGCGTACCTATCTCCGCAGCGCGTTCGAACGGTATAGCGGTATCGCTCCACGGTGTTTTAACCATGCGCGCACCGTCGCCGTCTTTATGACCGGTCGCCCCGTCGACGAGATACCCGACGCAATCCACAAGCCGCACGGAAATCTGGGCAGTATCGTTAAGCGACACCGTAACTGCTTCCGCAGGTACAAATTTGGGCTGCGTGGTCATTACCGCCTTGCCTTCGGCGCTCTGCGGCAATTCATCGCGCATACGTTCCAATTCGTAGCCGCTTGCCGACGGTATAACAAACGCATTCATAAAGTTTGTTATGAACGTCGATTTGCCCGAGCGCACAGGTCCCACCACGCCGATATAAATATCGCCGCCCGTCCGCTCCTTGATGTCGTTGTAAACGTCAAACTCTTCCATATTACCTCCGCTCTCGGTTGTGTTATTACTTATATGCCGCGTCATGCCCGAATATGCCGCAACTTGTTGATACGCTTAAATATATGAAACGTGCGAATATAAAAGAACCGTCCGCTGGATTTTCCGCATAGATTTTCATTAATAAAAAAACAGTGCCGCAAATTACCGTAGTTCCCATAGGGAATTATAGGTAAGCCTCATGTTGTAGAGAAAAGGCGCGGCGTAAAGCCGCGCCTTTTCTCTTGTCTTGGTTTAGTTGCTTGTTTTAATGATCTTCGTCATCGTCGAAGAATGTCGGTACGATTGCGCCCACGAAGTTGTAGATGATTTCAACGGTCTGTCTGCAATGTCCGTTTACTTTGTTTTTCTCGTGGACGATAACTTTGTAAAACAAGTGAGCCTTCTTCACCCTTACATAGCTTATAGCCGCATCGCGGACAACTTACATATAGTTGCATAGTCCGCATTATTCACCGACAAGTAAGTTTCGGGGTGCTATCTTTTTGATTTTAAGCGATAATAAACAAGCTATGCCAAACGATAGAAGTATTAGCGCGATTCCTGCAATCGTAGCAAACACGATAGGAATATTAAACGTACACTTTACAATGCCGAGCGAACTGAAAAACAGCGACAAAAGCGGATTGATGGTAAGACAACTTATAATAACTCCTATTACGGTTGAAATAATAATAGCAGGCATAAACGAAAGCGCAGTCTGCAAAATGAGTTGCTTCGTTGTAAATCCAAGCGATTTGAGTATTCCGTAGTCCCGCTTTTTGTTGTTCAGCATCGTGCGGACAAGCAGATACAAAACAAATGCAATTATTACCGCCGAAAGAATAAGGATTGCGATTACTATTATCGTCATAAGCGAAACATAAACGCCGGCAGCAGCGTCAATCGTCGCATTGACATTTATAACGGTATTAACATTACCCTCAAAATTCCCTTTCATTTCTTCGTTGAAAGCGTCTATATCCGTACCTTCCGCAAGCTTGATATAATAAGTAACGCTCTGCAACGTTCCCAACCGCTCGAAACCCTTTCTTGTCAGAAGGCAATCCCTGCCGAGATTGTTTGAAATTTGCGTAAATCCGCAAATAAGATATTTCTGAGTGTTACCGTTTAAAGCTATTTCTATTTCGTTACCGATTTCAAAGCTTTTCTCCTTTGCGTATTTTGCGCCGATAGCAATTTCATTATCGTATTTAGGAAATCTGCCCTTAAAAATCGTGTTTTGATTATTAAGCACGGAAAAATCATCACACATATTCGCCAAAAGTTCCGCACCGCCAACGTGCGATATGGTCACGGAGTTATAAAGATACGCCTTTTCGACGCGGATGTCGGAATTTAACTTATCAATAAAATCGTCTTCGACTTCAATTTGCACGTTAATTGCGCTGTCAGTTGTTTCTCCCATGATTATATCTATGAAAGGCGTCATATCAACAATAATGTTTTCGATCACAAGCCCCGAAAATACGACCACGAGCGAAAGCATGAGCATAGTAATACAAGTCGTTATGTTATGCTTTACACCCGATAAAGTAGTTTTCAGAGCAAGTGCAAGATTGAGCGGGGCTTTAGTCTTTTCAAGCGGAACGTGATTACGCTTAAAGTTATGCGTCTTAACGCCCGAACGCAGCGCAACGATAGGCTCTATCTTCCTGATTCTACGAGCCGAAAGCCAAGTGGAAAGCGCGACTGCGCCGCCCAAAATCAAAAGCGAGATAAGCGCGGGTAACGGTAAAAAATGAATTGCATACGGGATTCCCGTCTGTGCGATCATCATCGTATTTATCACAGGAAAAATTGCATACGACAGAGCTATACCAACGATTGCCGCAATGACAGTCAATCCTAAAAACTGTAATAAAAGCGAACAAACAAGTTGCTTTGAAGTATAACCTGTGGCTTTGAAAGCACCGAGATTTTTAATGTTGACTTGAATATAATTGATAATATTCGATATAATTACCACAAGTGCAATCAAGAGTACGATAAACGCCATTGCGCTTATAATGCCCGAACATATCATTTGCGAAATGTATCTTGCCTGTACAACTACGTCATAACAGCTACCTATCATACGAGTATTCGGAAAATGCCCCGAAACGGTTGATTTTAATATAGCTTCATAATTGAGATTAGTTGATTTGTCGTACAAACGTACCGAACACATTGTTGTCTTGGGTGCGTAATTCAATTCTTCAAGCTCGGCATACTTATCTGCCGTAAGTATGATTTGAGTTAAAGCGCAGTTATGCGAGCCTAACATTGTGTTGTTGAAAAAGCCGCATATCGTGTAGATTACGGGATGGCTACCGATAGATATTTCAATCGTTTTACCTACGGAATTATCATTTGACTTATAAAGCATAGGCAAATATACACCGCTCGTAAACTCGCTATCCTCAACGATTTCGGATTTGCCGATTGTGCGCGAAATAGCCGTTTGCTTATCCATAAAAACAAACTCGCTGTTCATCATTCCGCCGTTATAAGGGAACGTGCCGACTATGTGCATACATTTATCTAAACGGTATTCTTTAACGGCGGTGTCTTTTGCAAGTGTTTCGGTCAAAAACCCGTAAACCGTTCCGTCGGCATCGTCTATCGCAAGCGTAACGTGTTCGGCATTGAGTTTATCGTGATATCTGTCGAAGTTGGCTTTATAGTCCATAGACAGCATAAGCCAAATATTTAAGAGCATAGCCGCCAGCAAAATCAGTACGGCGATAGCCACAGTCTGTCCTTTTGCTT
>CAJUBY010000058.1 GCA_910585055.1 uncultured Christensenella sp.
ATATCCGAACGTGTACAATTATTTCGCGGAAAAGCAGATAACGATTTTGCCGGGCAAACTTCCGATGGAAGTTATTTCTTGGTGCTATCCGGACGTTAAGATGGGCGGTTTCGATTCGTCGCTGTATATGTCCGTGCCGCAGGGCAATGTTGAATTCTTTATATGCGAAAACAAAGACAATTTGAGCGCAATATCGAAACAACTGTATGAGGACGGTGCATTCGGTACGCCGAAATTCTACTGGAACACAAGCGTTTGACCGTCGAATATTACGGTAAACAATAAAAGATCTCACGACGGTGTTTTGTGGGATCTTTTTTAGATTATCGAGCAGAAAAGTCAGCCGCTGTATGTATTTTCACGGTTTGTACGCAAATAGTTAAGTTAAGTAATATGCCGACCGTGTGACGGAGAATGCGTTTCGAGCGTAAAAACTCATCGGGCGCAAGAGGTCTTCGTTTTATAGAAAACAAGCCGTATCGCTTGATTGCGTACGGCTTGTTTGTATGCGAATATTACTTTTTAAACAGTTTGGAGAACACCGAAGATTTGGAACGTTCGCCGGTCGTTGTTTTTACTGTAGGCGCAGCGCCTTTCCGTTCCGCAGGCGACGGCGTCGCGGACTTCTGCGCAGCCGGTTTTACTTCCGCGGCTCTCGATGCGGTAACGGGTCTTTGCGGCGTCGGTTTGGTCGCTGACGCTCTTACAGTGGGCGTTGCTTTCTGCGTAGCGGACTGTTTCGCCGCCGAAACCCGGTCTGCCGCAGACGCGGCGCGGTTTGCCGCGGAGCTTTTGTCCTGTGCGGACTGAACGCCGGCCGACGTCCGAGTCGCCGTAACGGGCGAGCGCCGTGCCGTGCTCTGACGCGCGGCGGAAACGGGTATCTGTACGGCAGGTTCCTGCGGTCTTGTAGATGTTATGACGGATGCGCGCACAGGCTGCTTTACCGGCGTAGCTTGTTTAACTGCTTCGGGCGCGGCGGCGGTGCGCGGTATGACCGACTTTTTAGGCGCCGATACCGGTTGAGCGGAAGTAACGCTGCTTACCGTCCGGCGCGGCGCTCTTGGATTGTACAAGCCGTTTATCATGCTCTGCACGTCTTGAAAACGTTTCTTTTTATCGACGGCAAGCGATTTCATAAGCGCATTTTCCACGCCCGGATCTATGGCTATGCCCAGCTCGGACGGGCGTTTGATCGCTTCTTTGCCCATCATGACCCTAATCGATTCGGGCGGAAGAACGCCTGTAATGGCGAAATAGATAGTAACGCCCAATGCGTATACGTCCGTCCACGGACCTTGTTCGCCGTGGGTATCGTACTGTTCGGGCGGTGCAAAGCCCTGTTTAAGGACGATGGAAAGCGATCTGCCGTCGGGATTGGAATACTTGGCGGCGCCGAAGTCTATCAGTTTGACTTCGTTGTATTTGGTTATGAGAATGTTGTCGGGGGAAATGTCGCGGTGGATAAGCCCCAGCTTATGCACTTGAGTCAGCGAATCCATTACGGGACGGATGATAGTCAGTATCTCGTCGGTCGTGATTTTGCCGCCTTTGCGTTGCAGATACTTTTTAAGCGACACGCCGTCGAGAAACTCCATAACGATATACGCCGTGCCGTTAGCCGAAAAGAAATCGCGGACGTTTACTACCCCGGCAAGATTTTTTATCTTGGCGAGCGCACGCGCTTCTTCAACAAAACGCTTGAGTCCGCGGTTGCTTGCGGCTTGGTTTTGTTTGGAGTTGATTATTACCTGATTGTTTCCTGCCACACGCGTAACGTAACCGGACGGGAAGTATTCTTTGACGGCTACTTTTATGCCTTGCTGAAGATCCCAGGCAAGATATGTTATGCCGAAACCGCCTTCGCCGAGCGCTTTTCCTATAAGATATCGGTTCTGTGCGCCGAGTACCGTGCGCTGGGGAAGGTGGTGCGGCGGCGACGGAGTGTCGTCCGCCTTGTGGTGACAGCTCATGCAAACGCGTTCGGAATCGAGATCGCCGAAACAATACAGACAGATGTTTTTGTTGGTACGGATCCTCGCCATCACTTATCCTCTTTGATCATGGCGACTATTGCCGAATAGTTATCGTTGAATTTTGTGACACGGGCGAGCAGTCGCTGTTCCATCCGCGCCAATGCCTCCTCCGGCGTTGCGGAAACGGCAAGGTCTTCTTCCATTTCTTCTTCGTAGACGTATTCCCAAAATCCGTCCGTGCACAGTATAAAAGAATCGCCGGGCATGAGCGGACTGTTATAGATATCGCAGTCGGGCGGAATATAGTAATCCGATCCGAGCACTCGCGTCAGTTTGTTTTGGTCTTTGTCCGACCTGATATCACGCAACGGTATCTTGCCCATTTCGACCGATATCTGCGACAGGGAATGGTCCTTGGTTTGAAAGTGCAATTTGTTGTTTTTAAAAAAATATACGCGTGTATCGCCTATGTGCGATATGACGGTATTGTTATAGTCTGTGGCAACGCAGGCTACGGTAGTGCACGACGAACGTATCTTGGGATTGCGTTCCTTTTCGTCCACGACTCGGTTATGCGCGGACTGTATGTAGCTCTGACAGTATTCGGGTTTTACGGCGCGCTCGCGGTCGAGCTGTTTTACCTGTGTATACGATTCTATTATCTGTGTCGCACAGATCCTGCTGGCGACTTCGCTTCCGTAATACGAACCAAGTCCGTCGCATACGACAAGACATGCTCCGTCTTCGGCGACCGTAAGATCGAGATAATCCTGATTGTACTCGCGTCCGCCCTGTTTGCATATGGAACTTGTCAGTAATCTCATAAAAACTCCGTTGTGATGATTCTTTATATTCCCGATTTACAACATTATATAATATAAATAATTTTTAGTCAAGAGTTTTTTGTGTTTGAGTACGCCGTCGTCCGTAATTGCGATGCTTACCGGGAATGTATGCCGGCAACAAAAAAATAACGGACGTGTGGAAATGTCCGTTATTTTTTATGCTTGTTTTTGGCTTTTTGTCAACCGTAAGTAATAATTGTCATTGTATTTGGGACAAGATCAAGGCAAAGACTCGAAATCGTCCGAAACCGTCCGCTAATTACTCGTATGCTTGCGCGGCGTTTTTGAGTTTGTTTACTGGTATATCCGAATAACCGAGCAATTCGTTAGGGTCTTCGTTTAGAATATAGCTTATAATGATCAGGGTATCCAATTCGGGTTCGCATTCTCCGTTTATCCAGCGGCTTATCGTTTGCTGACTTGTCCCGAGTTTTTCGGCAAAAAACTTTTGAGACCACCCGTTGACGTTTAAATAATATTTTAGTTTTTCCCCGAACTTGTTAAGCCGTGAAGTATTATCCATGATCCGCTCTCATCATAATTTTACACAAAAATCGAGTAAAGTTATTGACATACACAGTTTGCGTGTGGTACAATCTATAAGGAGCACTGTTATTTGCTTACGCGGTCGGTAGCGTATTTTTTTAATTCCTCTTTGGATATATCGTTAAAACCTAAAAATTCATTCGGATCTTCGCCTAACCAGTAACAGATCAGCAAAATGTCGTCGAGTTCAGGTTCCGTTTGTCCGTTTACCCATCTGCTTACGGATTGTTGCGTTGTTTTTAATTTATCCGCCAAATCCTGCTGCGACCAACGGTTGATGTTTAAGTAATAACTTATTTTTTCGCCTAATTTGTTTATTTTCCATGCGGACTGCATACGTTCACCTCAAATCCTAGTTTACGCAAAATCCGAGTGAAAATATTTTTACACACGTTTGCCGTGTGATGTTTTGATAAACAGAAGGAGCATAAAATGGAAAAACAATTGGATTTTTCGAAATTGCCGAAGATGCCGGCAGAACGTATCGATTTGGGTTGGATCATCGTTGACGCTTATCTGGACGGGTTGGAACTTGTAACGTCGGAGCTGTCTGCCGATCCCGAGTATAAAAAGCGGTTCGACGCGTTGCGCAGTTACACCGATCTTATGATAAACGGCAGCGAGGACCGTATAATGATAGATACCGTAGCTACGGTCTACAGGGAAAAGAAGACGGGATATTGATGGATATAACGCTACGTGCCTCACGATCTGTACCCGGCAACCGAACGCCGTACGGATCGCGTACGGAAGAAGCGCCCGTCCGTACATGAGCGCCGACAAATTTTAAACGCGGACAACATTCCGCGTCGGTTTTGTTTGCCTCGACGCGGAGACGATCGGACGCTTGCAAAGGTCGGTTGCGTCAGAGATAACGGTGCCGCGCACGGTAGAACCACTGCGTCGTACCGAAGCCGTAAAACGCCGCAACGGTCATAAATCGATTGACAACGAGCGGCGTTTGTATTACAATTACCGTATACGATAATGTTTACGGAGATTTGCGATGCGTAAGATTGCGATAGTGTTGGGTTCAAAGTCCGATCTGGACAGGGTAAAGCCTGCGGTCGAGATATTCGACAGGTTCGGCGTGCCTTACACCGCGCGGATCTTAAGCGCGCACCGCACGCCGGACGAGGCGGCGGAGTTTGCTCGGTCGGCAAAGGACAACGGCTACGGCGCGATAATAGCCGTCGCAGGAAAGGCTGCGCATCTCGGCGGAGTACTTGCCGCGGCGACGACGCTTCCGGTTGTCGCGCTTCCCGTATCCACGTCGTTTCTGGACGGGCTGGACAGCGTGCTTTCGATACTTCCCATGCCGAGCGGCGTGCCCGTTGCGGTAATGGGCGTCAATTCGGGCGCGAACGCGGCGTTGTTCTGCGTGCGCATGCTCGCGGCGGACGACGCGGCGCTCACCGACAAATATCTGAAATACGTCGCGGAAATGCGCGAAAAAACGCTCGCCGATGACGCGGAATTGCAAAAGACGCTCTGTAAAAAATAATCAAAATTCTACATTTCGGAGAAATAATATGCAGGTCGAACAAAAAGAACAGTTGTACGAAGGCAAAGCCAAAAAGGTCTACGCTACCGGCGATCCCGATTTGGTAATAGTCGATTACAAGGACGATGCCACCGCGTTCAACGGGCTTAAAAAGGGCACGATAACCGGCAAAGGCGTTATCAACAACCGCATGAGTAACTACCTTATGGGATTGCTCGCCGAACAGGGCATCGAAACGCATTTCGTGGAAGAACTTTCGGAGCGGCGGACGCTTGTAAAACATGTAGAGATCGTTCCGCTCGAAGTGATAATGCGCAATATAGTCGCAGGGTCTTTGAGCAAGCGCACCGGCCTTGCCGAAGGCGCGGTCCCGTCTATGCCCGTGCTCGAGCTGTATTACAAATCGGACGAGCTGGGCGATCCCATGATAAACTCCGATCATGCGCTCGCATTCGGTTGGGCTACGAAAGACGAACTCGAACAGATCGAGAGCATGGCGCGCAAGATAAACGGTATACTCAAAGACTTTTTCGCAGGCGTGGGCGTCGATCTCGTAGACTTTAAAATCGAGTTCGGCAGATACAAAGGCAAAATAATTCTCGCGGACGAGATAAGTCCCGATACCTGCAGGTTCTGGGACAGTAAGACAAAGGAAAAGCTGGATAAGGACAGGTTCCGCCGTGATATGGGCGGCGTGGAAGGCGCATACCATGAAATGATGCGCCGTATCGGACTTAAAGAGTAGTTTTATACCAAAACGCGCGTAATGCACTCGGCGAGCGCATACGCGCTTTTGTATTATGCAAAAACATCCGCATTTATCAACGGCGGTCACGGAGAGGATATGAACGACAAAAAAAAGATAACTTATGCCGACGCAGGCGTCGACGTTACGCGCGGATACGACGCGGTAGCCAAAATAAAGGCGCACGCCGCGTCCACTTTTAACGCCAACGTCTTGCAGGGGCTGGGCAGCTTCGGCGGATTCTATTCGCTGGACGGCGAAAACGGCGACGTTCTTGTCGCCGGAACGGACGGCGTCGGCACAAAACTCAAGTACGCGTTTTTATCGGGCAAAAACGACACTGTCGGTATAGATTGCGTCGCCATGTGCGTAAACGACATAGTGTGTCAGGGCGCAAAGCCGCTGCTGTTTCTCGATTATATAGCGACGGGCAGGATAGATCCCGATGTCGTAGCGGATATAGTCAAGGGCGTTTCGGAAGGCTGTAGGCAGGCGGGTTGCGCGCTAGTCGGCGGCGAAACGGCGGAGATGCCGTCCATGTACGGCGACGGCGATTACGATCTCGCCGGGTTTTCGGTGGGTATAGTCAAACGCGATAAAATAATAAACGGCGCAGGCATAACGCCGGGCTGCGCGCTTGTCGGACTTGCTTCGAGCGGACTGCATTCCAACGGGTTTTCGCTCGTCCGCAAGCTTTTGGGCGAGGACGCGGAAAAGCTTGATACGGATATGTCGCTGGGATGTTCGCTTTTGGACGTCGTGCTCACGCCGACGCGGATATACGTAAAAAACATGCTCGAGCTTGCCGGTAAGTTCGATATTTTGGGGCTTGCCAATATAACGGGCGGCGGATTTATAGAGAACATACCGCGGATATTCCCCAAGGGCGTAGGCTGTACGGTCGATCTCGAGTCGTTCCCCCGTCCCGATATATTCGAGCTGTTGGCGCAACGGTCGGGTCTGGGCGATGCCGAACTGTACAATACGTTCAATATGGGCATAGGCATGGTCGCGGCGCTAAAGCCGGAAGACGCGGACGGCTTTGTAAAACAGGCAAATGCGCTCGGCGAAAAAGCGTACATAATAGGCGAAACGACTGCAGGCGAAGGCGTAACGTTAAAACGCTAGCTTGCAAACGACTTTGTTTTTTGCACGTACGGCAAGTAAAGCGTATACTGTAAACATTCGGAGAAATATTCGGGCAATGAAAAAAATAGCGGTTATGTTTTCGGGCAACGGCACCGATTTTCAGGCGCTTATCGACGGACAGGCGGAAGGCGCGTTCGACGGTAAAATAGTCGTAGCCGTGTCCAGCAACGACAGCGCGTACGGTATAGAGCGCGCTAAAAAAGCGGGCATAGACTGTTACGTCCGCCGCAAGGCGGATTTTGCAAGCGACGTTGCGCGCGACGAATCGGTGCGCGGCATATTCGAAGAATACGGCGTGGAGCTTATAGTGCTCGCCGGATATCTCGGGATACTTACATCGCCGCTTTTGGACAGGTATAAGGGCGCTATAATAAATATCCATCCGGCGCTGCTCCCCAAATTCGGCGGCAAAGGCATGTACGGCATACACGTACACGAAGCGGTGATCGCGGCAGGCGAAAAAAAGAGCGGCGCGACGGTGCATTATTCGGACGGCGGAATAGATACCGGCGCGATAATATTGCAGCGATCGCTCGACGTATTGCCCGACGACACGCCCGAGAGACTGCAGAAACGCATACTCGAACAGATAGAACATCCGCTGTTGGTGGAAGCAGTGGCGTTGCTGTGCGGCGGAAAACGATAAAGTAAAATACGGCGGACAAAGTACGCCGCAACGGTTTAAGGAGAAAACATTTATGGCAGTAAAGGCAGGGAAGCGCGCGCTCGTCAGCGTAAGCGACAAAACCGGAATTGTGGAGTTTTGCAAAAAACTCGAAACGCTCGGTTACGAAATAGTTTCCACCGGCGGAACATTAAAGACGCTTTTGGACAGCGGAGTAAAGGCTATATCCGTTACGGACGTTACCGGATTCAAAGAATGTCTGGACGGCAGAGTAAAGACTCTGCACCCGGCGGTACACGCAGGACTTCTGGCTCGACGCGACGAAAAGGCGCATATGGACAGCCTTAAGGAAATGGGCTACCGCACTATCGATCTCGTAGCGGTCAATCTCTACCCGTTTAAGCAGACTATAGAAAAACCGGGCGTCACGCTCGAAGAAGCGATAGAAAATATAGACATAGG
>CAJUBY010000059.1:0-6314 GCA_910585055.1 uncultured Christensenella sp.
TAGGGCTTTTGCCCGCATATGAGAAACCCCCGGCTTCGCCGGGGGAGTTTCATTTCGCTTGAAAGTGCAATTCTTAAAAATTTATTTTATTATTCCATATGGGAACTACGCTTTTACCGACCCTGTTTTTTTATGCGAAAAAAGCACGGTATGCCGTATATAAGGCATATACCGAAAAAGACGGTACTGTCGTGCCGTAATTCACAGGAAATACATATAATGCATGTAGACACATTTTTTTATTTCAACAGTTTGCTTTTCGGCGTCGGATTGGCGGTTGATGCGTTTCTGGTGGCTTTGGCAAACGGTATGAATAAAGGCGGAACAAAGGCGTTTAAAGTGACGGCGGTCGCATCGGCATTTTCGGGATTTCAGCTTGCGGCGGTTTTTCTGGGATGGGCGATTGCTCATACGGCATTTACATATTTTTCATGGATGGAACAATGTTTTACATGGATAGCCGTTTCGGTCATTATAGTTTTGGGCATTAAGATGATAGTCGGCGGCGCTTCCGAAAACGGCGATAAACATTTGACGGAACTAAGTATTGCTGCGGTTTTGGTACAATGCGCCGCCACGTCGGTGGACGCTTTGACGGTCGGTTTTACGATAGAAGAGTACGGATTGACGGCTGCTTTCGTTTGTGCCGTTATAATAGCGTCGGTCACGTTTGCGGCATATGCAAGCGGATTCGCAGTCGGAAAAAAATTCGGGTTAAGGTTTGGGAAAACTGCGACGGTGATAGGCGGCATAGTGTTTTTTGCGATAGCCGCCGAGATAATAATTTCGACTTATTTTTTGTAACATGGCCGATGGAAATTCAACATAAAAGCCGACGGCGTTACGTCAGCGAAAAACGATCGGACGGAATTAAAAAATGCGCTACATCGTACTGATTAACAGCTTTTTGTTCGGGATAGGCTTGGCGTTTGAGTCTTTTATGGTCGCGCTTGCAAACGGTCTGAACAATGCAAGCGGCAGTGTTATGCGCGGCGTAAAACTTGCGACATTATTTGCGGTATGTCATGTAATTGCGCTTATTATCGGCTGTGCGCTTGTTAAAACAGTGGTCGGTATTTCGGAAAACATCGACAGTATACTCACTTATGCGGCAGCTGCGGTGCTGCTTGCGTTGGGTGTAAAAATGATTATCGAAGGAAGACGGGCGAGTAAAGAAGAGTTGCCGGTCAAATGCCGTACAGCCGAATTAATATTGCAAAGCGCAGTCGCATCGTTCGACGCTTTTGCCGTCGGACTTACTGTATCCGACTATACGGTACCGGAAACAGCGATGTGCGCCGCAGTCGTATTTTCGGTAATTACGGCATTTTACGTATTCGGATTTACGGTCGGAAAAAAATTCGGCGTTCGGTTCGGTAAATATGCGGCGGTGATAGGCGGATTGGTGTTTATAGGCGTGGCGGCGGAAATAGCCGTCGGAGTGTTTTGGCAGTAAAATGCTTGCAAAATATAGTGTGTTGTGATACAATCTTTGTATAAGCGAGCGTGGCGAAACGGCAGACGCGCCGGACTTAGGATCCGGTGCCGCAAGGCGTGGAGGTTCAAATCCTCTCGCTCGCACCAAAAAAATTTTGTCGCATTTCGACGAATGACGCAATGCGGCTATTTTTTATGCAATAAATTCGTTGAATGTATAGCTTTCCGAAGTTTCTTTTGTCGGAGTGGCGGTTAAAGTTATGATTTTCGTATTATTATGCGCTCCCTCAGATAAATCTGCCGTAACTTTTATCTTGAAAAATATTTTCGTCGATTGGAAATATTTCAAGATTCCGATTTGGTAACGTCGGTTATATCAGTAAAATCGACGTTCGCCATTCCTATATAATGGTGTAATAAAGTTATAGTTTTTCTATCGTTTACGCGGATATACCATATAATAACAGCGATGAACTTTCATAAACGTAGATATTAACAACACATAAAAAATAACGATCATTGATAATTTATTATTTATCATGAAATTATTAGAAGTAAACTTTAGTTATTATGTTGAACGGAAATGTTTTCGTATTACAAACACAAAAGACGAAATGGCGTTTTGACGGCGTCGTTTTTGTGTGTTACGTTTCTCGTATATTATAAATTATCGGAAAATGTCTTTACGCAATTATTCTTGTTTCGGCGATCGGATCGAATTCGACGAATATTGTTGCAATTTTTACCTATATGGTGTAAAATAACAGTATGAAAGAATTGGTATTGGCAAGCGGAAATGCCGGCAAACTCGCCGAATTTCGCGCTATATTGCAAGGTTACGAAATACTGTCGCCCAAAGATCTCGAACTTGATTTCGACGTAGAAGAAACGGGGAACACTTTTTACGACAATGCGCTTATCAAAGCGAAAGCGCTGTACGAGATGTGTAATTTGCCTGCGCTTGCCGACGACAGTGGGCTGTGCGTAAAAGCGCTCAACGGTGCGCCGGGCGTGTTTTCTGCGCGTTACAGCGGCGGAACGGACGCAGATAACAACGCAAAACTTTTGGATGTTATGAAAAATATTGCCGAGCGTTCCGCTTATTTCGAGAGTTGTATCGTCTATTACGACGGTAAAAATATCATCGACGTTACAGGCAGAACGCACGGCGTTATAACCGATACGCCCAAGGGTAGCGGCGGTTTCGGTTACGATCCGCTGTTTTTGAGCGACGATCTCGGCAAGACTTTCGGAGAAGCGAGCGAAGAAGAAAAGAACGAAGTAAGTCACAGAGCGCGCGCGCTTGCGGCGCTGTCCGAAAAGCTTAAACAAATATCAGATAAATAATAGGAGAAAACTATGGACGGTTCGTTTGCGGAAAAATCGACATATAAACTGATAGCCATATCCGACACGCATCACGATTTTGTTCGTTTGAATAAACTGTTGCCGATCATCAACTCCGCTGATTATTTGATATTCTGCGGCGACGGCGCTAACGATATATTGCAGATACACGGCAGGATAACGGTGCCTTTGGTGTGCGTAAAGGGCAATTGCGATCAGGGAAGTAATATAAAGTTTACCGATCTTGCCTGTGCGTCGTTCGGGAATATCAGAGCGCTTGTAACGCACGGACATAATTTGGGCGTTAGGCAGGGAACGGCGCAGCTTACAGGCATGGCGAAAATGAAGGACTGTCGTTTGGCGTTTTTCGGGCATACGCATAAATATTACGACAGAATAGAAAACGGCGTGCATTTGATAAATCCCGGAGCATTGTGTACGGGATCCTACGCTTTAGTCGTTGGCGACGGTTACGACTTTATAAGCAAGCAGTGTATTATATAGAGAGGATAATATAAGTATATATACGTTATAAGACCGTATAATTCCCGACGTTAATGTTTGCCGTAACATGATCGTATTCTTTGTTTGCAATACGAAATAGTGATTGTGAAATTATTGTGATTTGCGGTGAACGAGCGCAGTTTTTCCCGTGTAGTTTTTGAATTTTTGGATAAAGTGGGAAATACTGTCGTAGCCTACGTCAAGCGAAATATTGGCAGTATGTATCAGTGAATGTGAAACGTCGTATTTTACTGTCGATACGATTTGCGAGCATATGTTTGGCTGTACGGAATAAAACCAAATTGCCCGTGGATACAACTTCGCGCAATATATCATTTTTTGAAAATTACAATATGCTCCATACGATCGTATCAAATAACTTATCTCGCTTAATTCGCTGCAGTTAATTTACTATATCGTCGGCAAGGGGGGGATCTGTTGAAATAAACGAGTTGAATGTAACGAAACAGATCGAACTTATCGACGCTGTTCCGTGTTATGGCGCGATCGGATAAAATTATGACACTTGAAAAACTTAAAAAAATAATTAAGACCGCCGAATTAAATAATATCTCACGTCAACTTAAAAAACTCGGTTGCATATTTTGTAACAAATATATAAAGCTCGGAGAAATCGGTATTCTCGAATTTATGTAATCAGTTAAATTCAAGGCGGAAAACTTTGCCGACTAACAACGTAAATATCTTACAGCAGACGGATCTGCAGAGAAGTTAATGGATACTAAAATTTGGAATTTATTTATGTAAATGTCTATAAAATAAAGCCAACTTTGGGCGAAGGAGATCCGATATGATAAAAAAATGTAAATGCAATGAATGTCCGTACTGTCAGCCGACAACCGATTTTTGGACATGTTGGTGTAGCTATTGGAATAAAGTGGTATATAGAGCTTCCGGTTGTATACGAGATGATTAAAAACAAAGCTGTATTAGAACGTCGATAGCGAAGTATACAAAAAAACGCACACAGGCGGAGTACGCCGTTTGAAATACCTTGATGAACCTTGAAGATTTTGCGCATCTGTACAAATTCTTCAAAGAAAATCATAAAACAAAAGTGAAGCTTATCTATACATAATAGAAGGCGTTCAACAATTCATACGACAAAAATAAAATCTTTATTTGATACGAACAACACTACACATTGCAAATGAACGTTATAATAGTTCAGCTGCGTGTATCTGTTAAAAACAAACGAGTTACACGAGATTAAAAAATTGGATATGTACTGAAATATCGCCATTTGCAATGCTTTTACGACGCAATATTCTCTAATCGCAGTTTTTTGCCTTTTATCGGTACGGTCGTTAATTTCACACCCCAAACAAAAAACGCCGCGAGGACGTTTGTTGTTTGGCAGGGGTAGAAAGATTCGAACTTTCGGAATGACGGAGTCAGAGTCCGTTGCCTTACCGCTTGGCGATACCCCTATGATCGCTTTGTCGAGCATCAACAAAGCTGTTTTTGTTAAGTGGCAGGGGTAGCAAGATTCGAACTTGCGAATGCGAAAGTCAAAGTCTCGTGCCTTACCGCTTGGCGATACCCCTGTAATGGGGTGAGTAAAGGGATTCGAACCCTTGGCCTCCAGGGCCACAACCTGGCGCTCTAACCAACTGAGCTATACCCACCATAATGGCACGCCCGGGGGGATTCGAACCCTCGACAAACGCCTTAGAAGGGCGCTACTCTATCCAGCTGAGCTACGGGCGCACTTCGTGGAGCAGGTGATGGGAATCGAACCCACGTGGTCGGCTTGGAAGGCCGAAACTCTACCATTGAGCTACACCTGCGCGTGCTAACAAATAATACCATATCCGGCGGAAAATGTCAACGATTTTGACCGCAAAACAAAAACATTTTTGCGTATGTATCCGGCGGAACCGCAGTAGACAGTTGCCGAACGCATTAAGCGTCGGCGGGGCGCACGCTGTAATGAACGTTTAATCGCCGGAAGAAAGCACCAACGCTTTTTTGGGACAGAAGTTGGAGCATTTACCGCATTTGATACACTTGCTGCGGTCTATGATCGGAGCATTGAAGTCCGTCTGCGACAGTGCGCCGACGGGGCAGATCTTTACGGCAGGGCATTTATGGTTCTGCGGACAGTTTTCTGTTATTATATTGAGAGTTTTTTCCATTACATATCTCCTTAAGTATTATATATTGAGTATAAAACAACTCAAGCGTAATTGCGGATATATTTTTATGTATGTCGGAAGTATATTCGGCGTTACGGAGCTTTTTGACAGATTATGAATTTAAGAATTTTGTTATTTATATATCGATTAAATTCCGAATTCTAATAATCAAGCAATCGACCGTTATCATTCCATTCGCCGAACATTATATTCCGTCTTGTATTATCTATCAATTTTTTTAATCGATTGTTAAATAATTCGGGTTGCTTTTTCTTAATTTGAATCGTATCGATTCGCACTCGTTGATATAGAGTGGGGAAATTAATAAAGTTATTCCATGTAATTGTATCGGCTTGTAATGCCGTCAAAATATCGCTGTCGGCAATAAATCCCGACGGAGACATATCAGGGAATACGGCGCGTCCGCTGTTTGTCATTAAACCCAATTTTTCCAATCTGCGGCAACGCTCCTTATTTAATTCAGACCATATGGAATTTTTTTGCGCGGCGCTAATCTTTGAGCCGTAATGCCCGTATTAAGCCGTTTTGTCGTACTGTCGATCCACCCGAAACACAACGCTTCTTCCACGGCGTCTATATACCAAAAGAAATCGCTGTTTATCGGCTTGCCGCGTTTAACGATAGGTTGCATGGATCTATTATATAACTTTGCATTATTAATGGCAAATGAAAATAACGTAATATAAAAAAGTAATATAGTTTAGCGGTTTATATTGTTATTTCCGATCGGTCGCGGAAGGATCTGTATATCTACCGTATCCCCACCAATCGTGCATAAGCTATTTTAGCGGGACGGTTTTGCGGTTTGCATAATCGGTTATTATTTCGATATTACTGCGGACTAGA
>CAJUBY010000059.1:6324-7674 GCA_910585055.1 uncultured Christensenella sp.
TTGCATCATGAATTCACGGCATACTCCGCAAGGCGATCTCGCTTTTCCGTCCGGCACCGGCGCCAGAACTTTATCTATTTCGTATTTGCCGCAAGTAAGCATGTTCGTTATTGTATTTCTTTCCGCACACATGCCGAGTCCGCTAGCGGTATCTATGCAGATCCCGACATAAATGTTTCCGCTTTTGGAAAGCACCGCTGCTGCGCCGCTTCCGACTTCTGCAAAAGGCGAGACGACGCGATTTTGACGGACTTGCTGTGCAGAGCGGTACATCTTTTGCCAAATGTCCATACCGTTTGCCTCGATCTAAATATTCAATACGTAATAATCGTAATACTCGGTCCCGTCATGTCCTAAAAGAGCGTTATTCGATTTTGAAAACCCAAGCGCATTTAAAGCATTTATTCGTTCCGAAGCTGCGGATACTGCTTTGGTCGCTATTTTATCGCATCCGAAAAGATCGAACGAAATGGGAACTATCAAAGACAATATATCTTTAATTACATCTGTACGTTCGCAATCGCTTCGAAGATCCAAACGTAACAATCCGCAATTGGTAAAATAGTCGTTTGCCTCGCGGTGAAATTCTTCAATCGTGCCTATAGTTTTGTTCGCGGTCTTATCGACGATCGCCAACCGCACGAACCAACCGTTTTTGTAAGCTGTTTTCCAAAAATCTAATGCCTGTTTCATGCGTTCGGCAGTGGTGTATCGAAAATCGTCGCCGTTGCAATTATCGCTGTTGAAAAATTGGGAGGCTTTTTCGTCGCCGTACACTTCGAGAAGATCGGATTTGTCTTCGTCGCACAACTGACGTAACATAAACTTTTCGTTTTCTATAGAAGGCACAGATTCGTATACGTTCATTTTTTTTCCTTAAGTGTTCGGTTGGATCTGCTGTGAGCAAGATACGGATCGTAATAAGTCCATAGCCCGGCGTATCGGTTGGAGCCGAAAATCATAGTCCGATAATATTATAGCATCTGACGGCTGAAAACGCAAGTGTAAATATGTGTATCGATTCTGTATATAAAATAAAGATCCGACGGCATAAATGCTGGCTTTTCGTGTGTTGTGGGCGCCTCGACGATGATTTATTATATGACGAATATGTGTGGTGTATAATGGATTTAAAAGTGTTTATTTACACGATTTAACCGATTTGTAGCTTATAAATATATGACTTATTCCGAATATCACGGCAAACACAATAAGCGGAGTATTAAGTATGATTATGCCGCTGAAAATAAAGATACACGACGGTATGATCGAAAGCGACAGCGCTTTCGGTTTGCCGTTAATTAATTTAACCACTGGCTATGCCAGTGGGCACCATAGAGCTTTAGCTAT
>CAJUBY010000060.1 GCA_910585055.1 uncultured Christensenella sp.
TCATGCTGCCGGCGATGTTCCCGGCGATAGCTGCGCAAGTGGTGTTTTGGTTCTTGGGGATATGGAACGATTATTTTGCACCGGCGCTGTATTTGACGGGTTCCGACTGGATGACGTTGCAGGCATTGTTGGCGTTACTTAACGATAACAATCAATACATGCCCGATTATCCGCTCGTAATGGCAGGCGCCGTGCTCAGCAGTATTCCCATAATCGTAATTTACATAGCATGTCAGAAATATTTCGTTCAATCTCTTGCTATGACCGGAATGAAGGATTAAGGTGACTAATATGAAAAAGAAATTGACCGCATTGCTGTTGACTGCCGTTTCCGCGGTTAGTCTTGCGGCATGCGGAAACGACGGCGGCGGAAGTACGAAAAAAAGCGCTCCGTTTGCTTATACGGGCAATATGATCAAGTCCGAACTCGCTATCGACGGTAAGAAAGATGATGCGCTGTGGAACGACGAAAGCGTGACGCACGTAGATTTTTCTACATGCAATGTGTCTATTCTACGAAGAGATAACGCTATTTATATATTTTTCAAAGTGTACGATATAACGCCGTACAGTTATGTAGACCAAGGCATAGCGGACGAAGTTACGCACAGCGACAGTATCGAAATATATATCGATTCCAAGCTCGGCAGATACGATACTCCGCAAGCAAATTGCTATCAGATAAATCTCGGCAGAGATAACCGCACGCGTATCCTTTCGGGAAGCGGCGGAAACTGGTACGAATGGGCAGGCATGTATACATTCGAAACGCGTGAAGGCTATAACGACGAATACGACTATTATTTTTTGGAAGCGATGATACCCGTTGCACAGCTGGGGATAGGCGCTACCGAAGCTATAGGTATCGCATTCGGTCACGTCGACCGACACGTAGAAGAGAATGTCGATCTGGAAGCATATTACAAATGGAACGGTATGACGTTTAACGGACAGTTTATCGATCCGCAAGTGCCGTCGCTTTATCCCGTTCTCCGCGCCGACGGCGGTAGGCTTTTGACGTACGCCGAATATATAGCGCAGTAAGAAGGGGGATAAGGAGTGAACATGAAAAAAGGTAAAATATTGGCAGCCGCGGTTTTGTCTGCGGTTTTGGGAACACAGGCTCTGCTTATGACAGGCTGCGGATCGGAAGACAATAATCCTATTAGGGGAGAAAAATTCGAAATGGCTAAAATAACCGATTATACTACGTACGATAACGGCGATTTCAGCGAGTACGACAACGGAAAAACCGAAAGAAGCGATCTTTTGCCCGATCAATGGGAAGAATACGGCGCAGGCGACCCGTATGTTTTCCGTTATAACGGTATGTATTATCTGTATGTCTCCACGCGAGACCGTGAAACGGGCGTAATGGCATGGAAATCGCAGGACATGTTGCATTGGACGCCTTGTCAAGGTGACGGTTTGGAACTCGGATTCGTTTCGAACGATCCTATCACAAATTCGGCATATGCACCGGAAGTCTATTACTTTAACGGCAAATTTTATATGACGACAAGCCCTGCCGGCAGAGGACACTATACCCTTCGAGCGGAGTCGCCCGAAGGTCCGTTTACGCGAATAACGGAAAATTATGCGTCCTCTATAGACGGCTCGTATTTCGTGGACGATGACGAAAGCATATATTTCTTTCATGCGGGTAGCGGCGGTATCGCAGTCGATACTCTCGCATCGTTCGAGTCTGTTCCCGAGAATAAAGGAACTATAAACACAGCGAATCTCGGTTGGACGGAAGGTCCGATGATGATCAAGCGCGACGGCTTTTATTATCTTACTTATACCGGCAGTCAGGTTACGAGCAATGCGTATAAAGTTTGTTACGCAACCGTAAAAGAGGGCGGAGATATAACTTGGAACGGAGATTATCGGGAAGGCAACGGTAACCCGATACTGTTGAATGTCGATATCGAAAATAATTTCAAAGGTTTGGGACACAGTTCGACGGTACTCGGACCGGATATGGACAGCTACTATATAATATACCATACGCTCGACATGACGACGGGACACGGACCGTGGCGCAGTTTTAATATCGACAGACTTATATTCAACGGATCGCAGATGAGCGTATCCGGGTCTAAAACGGATTCGGTAGCCGCAAATCTACCCGAATTCAGTGCGAACGATACGTCGGGCGACGGCTTCGAGACGGTCGGCGATAAAATCCTTTCCAAAAAGGTTACCGGCAGTGTTTTTACCGCGGAATTCAACTTTACGGGTAATAATGTAAAAAACATAGTAAGTTATACCGACGAAAACAATTATGCATACGTCGTGACCGATTATACCGCAAAGACGGTAAAGTTAAACCGCGTCAGCGGCGGAAACGATAATGAGATCGCAAGCGGAACGCTTGTAAACGACTTCGATCCGAGCGTAATACACACCGTACGCGTGGCGTATGCCGACGGTGTATGCGACGTATACTTCGACAATATGCGCAAGATAAAAAATGCGGCGGTAACTCTTGTGTCGGGTAAGATCGGATACATCGGCGGAACGGCTGAGTATACTGCGTTCAGCGATGTTGCGCGCGGTTATTCGGACAGGAAAGAACTTAAACAGAACGATCTTTCCATCGGTGCCGCAAACTATCTGCCGGACGGCGCTTACGAAGATGTCAGATCGTACAAGTTCGGTAAAGGCAGCGGCGTTTCTACCGTAGAAGTAGACGATTACGAATATCCCGACGACATGCAGTTCGACGGAGCAAAACAGCTTACGCTTGCGAATAACGGCGATTTCGCGCGATATGCCATGTACTTCCGCGAGGGGGGGCATTACGGTCTGTTTATGACTTACGACAAGAAATACGCAGGTCGTTCGATAGGCATTCAGGTAGGCGGCGGTGAGATCATAAATACAAAGCTTCCGACGGTAAAGATCGACGACGAGGATTTTTACAGCACTATATATACAGCTTGCGTCGGTGAGTTCGACGTCGAAAAAGGTGCGAATCTCATAACGATCTACGGTGGAGATAAAGGCGTAGGTTTTATCTCGTTTACGACCAAACAAAAATCTTTCGGAAAATTCGAATTTATAAACGATCTTAAGGAAGCGGTCGATACCGGGGCTTTGTATTCGTCGATGTTCCGAATTACGGAGGACGGACACGCTACAAGAAGCGGCAGCAGAATGCTCGTGTATTTCGGCGACAAGACGCTTGCCGATTACGAAGTGGAAGTACGTATACGATTTCTTTCCGAAAATATTTCGGGCGCGGGAATTATACTTCGCGCCGACAACTATGCGACCGGACAGTTCGATAAAGGCGGCGACAGTATACAGGGATATTATATCGGTTTGGATTCGTCTAAGGTCGCATTAAGTAAATATAACTTCAACTTTACGCGTACTAATGTCAGGTTTGCGTCACATGGCAAATCCGACTTGATAACAGATCACTGGTTCAGGCTTAAAGCCGTTATCAAAGGCAATACGGTGACAGTTTATCTCGACGGCAAAAAAATGTTATCTTATACCGATCTTCATCCGTTCGGCGCAGGCTACTTCGGTCTGTACAGCGAAGGTGCGGAAGTGGTTTATAAAAATCTAATAATACGCGGAATATAGTTAAACAGGCAAGCCCGTGCGCGATATTTTGTAATGCGTACGGGTGCCGCCTTTACGGAAAACAATATCGATTACACCTTAAAGCAAGGAGACATTAAACATCATGAAGCATACAGCATCGCATTTACCCGAATATCCCCGTCCGCAGTTGGTACGCAAAAACTGGCGCAATCTCAACGGCGAATGGGACTTTAAGTTCGACAGAGAAAACGTCGGACTTAAAAACGATTATAAGTCGGGAAACTTTTTGCCCGACTGCAAAATACTCGTTCCGTACGTTTATCAGGTGCCGGCGAGCGGCATAGGCGACCCTACGATGTGCGAAGATATTTGGTACCGAACCAAGATCGATCTCAAACCAGAAAAAGGCAAAAAGATACTCCTTAATCTCGAAGGGTGCGATCACGTTACGCGCGTTTGGATCAACGGCGTCGATTGCGGCACGACTTACGGCGGATATCACAGACTTACCTTCGATCTGACAGACGGCGCGAAACGCGGCGAAAACACGCTGGTCATAGGCGTGCACGACGATTATTCCAAAGAACATCCGCGCGGCAAGCAGCGCTGGCAAAGTACCGACCACGGTTGTTGGTATATCGATACATCGGGCATATATAAAACGGCATGGCTCGAAGAGGTAGACGAGTGCCGTATACAGGGCGTCAAATTCGTTACCGACATACATACGGGCAATGTAACTGCGGAGCTTACCGCGGAAACTGCAGGCAAGGCGGACGTAACGGCAAAAGCCGTCGTTTACTACAACGGCAAAAAGGTCGCGGAATGCGAAAAACCCGTCGTATGCGAAACGTGCAGTCTCGATATGACTTTGAACGGATCGGATATAAAACTGTGGTCTGTCGGCGCGCCGGAATTGTACGATGTCGAATTGATATTGACGGCAGGCGGCAAAGAGACAGACCGGGTACAAAGTTATTTCGGGATGCGCGAGATAAAGACCGAAAACGGTCGTATCCTGTTAAACGGCAAACCGCTGTATCAAAAGCTTGTGCTGGATCAGGGATACTGGCCGCAGAGCGGTCTTACGCCGCCGGATGAAAAGGCGCTGGAATACGACATAACGTTGATGATGAGCATGGGCTTAAACGGCTGCCGTAAACACGAAAAAGTAGAAGACGAGCGATTTATGTATTATGCCGATATATACGGTTATATTGTTTGGTGCGAAATGCCGTCGATATACGCGTTTACCGACACCGGTAAAAACGCATTGCTCACGGAATGGAAGTCGATCGTAAAGCAGATGCAAAATCACCCGTGTATAATGTGCTGGGTGCCGTTTAACGAGAGCTGGGGCATAGAGCGCATCAAGGCGGACAAATCGGTACAGAACTTTGTCAATAAAGTATATTACACGACAAAATCGCTCGACGATACGCGACCTGTCATTACTAACGACGGTTGGGAACATACTATATCCGATATAATCACCATTCACCATTATACGCAGAGCGGCGATATTCTCGATGACAGTCTGAATACAGTGGAAAAATGCTTGTCGTATCCGTATGCCAACCATGACCGCGGTGCGTTCGCCGACGGATATGAGTATAAAGGTCAGCCGATAATGCTGACGGAGTTCGGCGGTACGGCTTTCGTAAAAGACGCCGTAGGCGCAAAGTGGGGATACGGCGAAGGCGTAAAGAGCGACGACGAATATTTCGAAAGACTGCGTTCGCTCATACATGCGGTAGATTCGATGCCGCACATGTGCGGATACTGCTACACGCAGCTTTCGGACGTTTACCACGAGGTAAACGGTCTGACCGATTTTGACAGAAATCCCAAGCTTTCTTGCGATACGATAAAGAAGATCGTAACGGAAAGCGGAAGATAATAATATTCCGTTTAATCGGAGAGGGAGTGGAAATTATGATAACAAAAACCAAAAAAGCATTTAAACTGTTTATCATGTTTTTGTTGATGCTGGCAGTCGCGTTCGTTATGATCGGGTTCGTCGGCTGCGGCGATACCGACGGCGGAAATAATGACCCGTTCGGCGACAGCGACACGGTCGATAAGAATTATGATTATACCGTAACCATAGTCGGTACAAAAACACAAACGGTAACGGTCAAATCCGGCGCGACGCTGGAAGCCTCCAAGCCGCTCGGCATACCCAAAAAATCGGGCGAAAGGTTTATCGGCTGGTTTGCCGACGGAGAAGAAAGCGAATACGACTGGACGCGCAAGGTGACAAAAGATCTTACGATACGTGCGCGTTTCGAAAAGGCTACGGATATCGACGTACTTAACGGTACGGCGTTTCCAATGACCGGCGGCGGCATAGAGACCGGCGCTAACGACACTCTGGTCATTTATACCCAAAAGGAACAGAGCAGCCGTATATCGTTTACCATGAAGACAGCGACCGCAAACAGCGACGACGGAATAGTGTTCGGGCTTACTCCGCCGGAAGAGGAATCGGATGGCGTTTATTGGGAAACGGGAAATACCAGCTATTATTTCTTTTTCGTAGGCGAAAACGGCAATGCGCGTCTTGCCAAGATCGAAGGCGGCTGGAATGAACCGTTTATTTCTGTTGCAAATGTAGATGTAAAAGTTCCCGATCTCGAATACAGGCTCGATGTACTGATCAACGGCAATGTTTTCGACTTTTTCGTAAACGGCGAAAGGGTGTTCACGATAACCGACGACATTAAACTTGAAGGTGATTCGTACGGCATTCGCGCAAAGACAGCCGGCACCGTATATACGGAACACGATGTCGCGGATAAACATACCGTTATCATGGAAGGCGCGGTTGCCGGGCTACAGTTCGTAACCGACGGTTCGCCTGCCGTAAAACCCGAAGATCCCGTAATGGAAGGTTATGAGTTTGACGGCTGGTATGTGGGTAACGGCGATACCGAATATGATTGGAATACGCCCGTCACCGAGGATATTACGATTACTGCGAAATTCATAGACGATGTAAACGTACGGTATGTAGTTACTCAGGGCGCGGCGCAAGATAACGGCAGCGGTTATGTGACGACCGAAAACAAAACTTTGATCTTGACTAAAGACGAATTCACGGAAGGCTCCGTTTCCGCAACGGTAAAGCCCGGATCGGCAAACAACGATTGCGGCATTATCTTCGGTGCGAACGTAACAAGCGGTGCGAAATGGGAAAACTTCGATTACTATATGGTGTTAATAAACAGAGACGGCGTTCTGTTCCTTTCGCGTACACCGTGGGAAATAATCGCCGAAACGCGCCTTAGCAGTTTCAGCATCATGCGTGATTATACCGTTACGGTAAAATACAATGCGCAAGGCGGTTACGCGGAGGTATATGTAGACGGCAGCAAAATGCTGAGCGCTTCGATAGGCGAGTTATTCGGTACCCGTGTGGGATACCGTGCGGATAATTCGTATACGGTTTTCGGTTATACTGATATAGACGATACCGATATTCCCGACGCTCCGATAAAGAACGTGGGTGATTATACGGTTCGCAACGGTAAACTGCAGGCAGGCGAAAACGGTGATGTTACCAGTGCGGAAAATCAAACGCTTGCCGTGCTTACCGATAAAACTCAAGGCAATGTGATTTCCTATACAATGACGCAATCCGCATATGCCGCAAACGGCATTGTGTTCTGCCTGACGGACAACGGCGCAGGCGCGTACTGGGAGGGTACCGGCACAAGCTATTATTTCTTCTTCATAGGGGATAACGGAAACGCGCGCCTTGCGGAAGTTAAAGGCGGCTGGAAAGATCTCGGTGAAGCTGTTATAGGCAGCGTAAAACGGGATTACAGATTGGAAGTCCTTATCGACGGAAACAAGATAAACTGTTTTGTCGACGGCGTCAAATGCTTTACATATAATGCTGTAAATAAACTTTCCGG
>CAJUBY010000061.1 GCA_910585055.1 uncultured Christensenella sp.
TAGGGCTTTTGCCCGCATATGAGAAACCCCCGGCTTCGCCGGGGGAGTTTCATTGAAATTAAATTTCCGTCGGCGTTTAAATGGCTTGATTTTTAACATCGGCAATGGTATAATATTAACGATAATTATTTCGAGAGGTTTGTCAATGAGCGCAAAGCGAAACAATTTATTTTCGAGCGGCATTACGTACGGTCATAACGTATTGCGCTCGATCATACGTTTGGCAGCGCAGGAAATAAGCGGCGTGGAGTCTGTATGCGGCAGAGGCGTCAGATGCTATATCGTAGGCGATACCATCGATGCCGACGTATATCTGGAAGTAAACAGTGAGGTCAGCTGTTCGGACATAGCCTATAAGGTTCAGGACAATATAAAAAAATCGGTGGAAACGATGACAGATTATAAAATGGGCGTGATCAATATAAATATCATATCCGTTAAATTTTCAAAGCACTAGGAGCAGTTATGAAGCGACGCGACGCGCGCGAGCTTGCGTTTAAATTGACTTACGAAATGACCGTTACGGGAGAGTTTAACAAAGATACCCGCGACGAGCTGTTGGCAAATGCGGACGACTGTGATTCGGTCGGGTATATAGATTCCGTCGTAAAGGGTATTTCCGAACATAAGGACGAATTGCGTTCGGTCATTTCCAAATATGCAAAGGGATACGAATACGACAGGATATATAAAACGGATCTTGCCGTTTTGTTGGTCGCGTGTTACGAAATTTTGTATACGGATACGCCCAACGCCGTTGCGGCAAACGAAGCCGTCGAAATAGCCAAGATGTATTCAGATATTAAGAGCCATGCTTTTATAAACGGTATTTTGGCGTCCGTCATAAAGGGTGACGGCGATGTGTAATGTTATCGACGGGAAAGCTCTTGCCGAAAAAATAAAGCAGGGCGTACGCGAACGTGCGGATCTGTACGAAAAAAAATACGGACGTAGGATAGGTCTGGCTGTTATACGCGCAGGCAATGACCCGGCGTCGGAAATATATGTCCGCAGCAAGATAAAAGCGTGCGAGTCGTGTAACATATCGTCGTTTTCGTATGTGTTCGGCGACAACGTGGAAAAATCGGAATTGCTCGAGCTTATCGGAAAACTTAATTCCGATCCGGCTGTCCACGGCATTCTCGTTCAGCTCCCTCTGCCGAAACATTTGGACGAACGCGAGATCCTTTCGGCAGTATCGCCCCGAAAAGACGCGGACGGGTTTCATGTGATAAATGCCGGAAAGCTGTTTCTGGGCGAACGGGGCGGCGTTACGGCATGTACGCCGCGAGGCATAATAGAGCTTATAAAGTCCGTCGGCACTGATATAGCAGGGAAACATGCGGTCGTATTGGGCAGGTCGAATATAGTAGGTAAACCCGTTGCGGCATTACTGTTGCAAAACGATGCAACCGTAACGGTTTGTCACAGTCGTACCGTCGGATTGAAAGATATAACGCTTACTGCGGATATTCTAATATCCGCCGTCGGAAAAAAACATATCGTTACAAAGGATATGGTCAAAAAAGGCGCTGTTGTGATCGACGTCGGAATGAATCGCGTCGACGGAAAGTTGTACGGCGATGTGGACTTTGACGGAGTCAAAGACGTTGCCGGATATATAACGCCTGTGCCGGGTGGGGTCGGACCTATGACGGTCGCTATGCTTTTGGCAAATACGGCGGACGGTGCGTTCGATGAATAGAACGATGAGCGTTGCACAGCTATCCGGATATTTGAAGGGCATGTTCGACGACGAAGAACTCCTGCACGATGTGACTCTGACCGGCGAAGTCGCAGAAGTAACATATTCCGACAGGCACACTTTTTTGGTGCTGGCGGACGGAGACTGTTCTGTGAGATGCGTACATTTTTCGGCCCGTGACAATATCGAAAAGGGGATGCGCGTGGCGCTGCGCGGCAGCGTGGGTTTTTACGGAAGGCGCAATACGGTTTCGTTCGTATATTCGGAATTTTTCATGCAGGGGGTCGGCGATAAGAACGCGCGTCTTGCCGAGCTCAAACGAAAACTCGGATCGTTGGGATATTTCGAGAACCGTCCGCAACTGCCGAAATACTTGACCGACGTTACGGTCATAACAAGTCCGGACGGCGCCGCTATCCGCGATTTTATCCGTGTGGTACACGGCAAAAATCCGTTTGTACGTATACGCGTATATCCCGTAAAGGTTCAGGGCGAAGGAGCGGCGGCTCAAATGACGCTTGCGATAAAGTCGCTCCAAACGTATAAGACGGATACGCTGGTGCTCTGCCGCGGCGGCGGAAGCGACGAAGATCTGGATTGCTTTAACGACGAAGCGCTGGCTGTTGCGGTGGCGGGATCGGCTATACCCGTCATATCGGCAGTCGGACACGAGGTGGATTGGACGCTGTGCGACTGCTGTGCCGGAACGCGTGCCGGAACTCCGTCTATTGCGGGCGATATAGTAAATTCAAAAGCGGGTAAGATCGTTTCGGATATTTACGAAGCCGTAACGGCGGTAAAAGAACTTACTGCGAAACGGTTTGCGTACGAGGCGCGGCGACTCAACGGCTTGGGTTATGCCGCCACACACGCAGTGTCGATGAGGATAGGCAATGCGTCGGTCGTTTTGAGGTCGGAGACCGAACGTGCGAAACGGGCTGTCAAAAGCGTATCAGCCCGATACTACGAACGTGTTTCGGACGGCGGCTGCCGTTTACGGACCGCAATTTCGGCGCGGATCTCGGCGGAAAAGTCAAGGCTGGATAAATATTCGGCAATATTGAACGCGCTTGATCCGCACAGGATAATCAAGATCGGATATGCCGCAGTGATCAAAAAAGACGTTCGTATAGTAAGTGCGCGGCAGCTGAGTAAAGAAGACAAGGTTAAACTCGTGTTCGGAGACGGTACCGTAACGGCACGTGTAACCGAAAAGGAAAGTGTATGATGGCAGATAAAAACAACGGTGTAATAAGTGAAATTTCGAGCGGAGATTTCGAACGTAAGATATGCGAGCTGAAAAAGATAGTCGATAAGCTCGAAAACGATCCCGGCGTAACTCTCGAAGACAGTATGGATCTTTTCGAGAGCGGTTTGGGGCTGACCAAAGAATGCGTAGACGGTCTTAATGCCATGCAGGAGCGTATAGCGGCGCTCAACGATCGGCTCGATATCATAATGGGCAAACCGCCGTTCGGAGACGAATATGAAAACTGAAGAATTCAATAAGTATCTAGAAGAATATAAAGTACAGATCGACGCCAAACTGCGTGAGATCGTAAGCGGTACGAATTATTCCGAGCAGTTCAGGAAAGTTTTGGAATACGCGCTTTTTCCGGGCGGAAAAAGGTTGCGTCCAGTGCTGTGTTTGGAGTGGCATAACGTATTTGCGCCGGCGGACGAGTACGCGCTGTCTTTTGCGTGCGGTATCGAAATACTGCATTCTTATTCGCTTATACACGACGATATGCCGTGTATGGATAACGACGATATTCGACGCGGAAAGCCGAGCGTACATAAGAAATTCGGCGAAGGCGTCGCGTTGCTTGCCGGAGACGCATTACTCGATCTTGCATATAAAGTGCTTTATGCTCCGACGCCCGATTCGGAGGTCGGTCCGTTTTATTTGTATTCCGCGATGTGCGGCGACGAGGGTTTGATAAAAGGTCAGTATGCCGATCTTTACGGTAATATAGAAACGCGCGACGGATTGACTGAAATGTATAAACTTAAGACCGGCGCGCTTATAACGCTGTCTTGTATATGCGGTTATGCGTTGGGAAATAATCTTAATTACAAGACGTGTAAAAAAATTACCGAATGTTTGCGCGACAATATTACGGACAGCGAGATCGTACCGGACGACAGACGGCTTTTGGATTACGTCATGGTAACGGGATTCGGCGATTCGTTCGGTACGGCTTTTCAGCTTTACGACGATATAACGGAATATATAGACGGCGAAACGATAGGTAAGACAAACATAATGAACTATACAGATCTCGATACGGCTAAACGTATGCTTAATTCCAAACTAAACGACGCAGCGAACACGCTCGATATAGTAAACGGCGACACCGCTTTTCTGCGTGAGCTTTTAAATAAATTCGTTATAGTGTAAGATCAAAGGTGGATCTCGATAATATAAAAACGCCGCAGGATATAAAGCGGCTTGATATATCTCAGTTAAAGACGCTGTGCGCGGATGTGCGCAGCCGTATAATCGACGTAGTGGAAAAAAACGGCGGTCATTTGGCGTCCAATCTCGGCATGGTGGAAACGACCGTAGCGTTGCACTATGTGTTCGACTGTCCGCGAGACAGATTTATTTTCGATGTAGGACATCAGTCGTATACGCATAAGATACTTACCGGTCGAAATTCCGCATTTACAGGACTACGCAAGAACGGCGGACTGTCCGGATTCCCGAAGCCCGAAGAAAGCGAGTACGATTCTTTTACGGCGGGTCACGCGTCTACGTCGTTGTCCGTCGCTGCCGGTTTTGCGGAATCGGTCAGACGGAGCGGCGGAAATTCAGCGACCGTGGCGGTCATCGGAGACGGCGCGCTTACCGGCGGAATGGCTTACGAAGCTTTGAATGCGATAGGAAGCGAAAAGCTTCCGGTCGTGATAGTGCTCAACGACAATAACATGTCAATAAGTAAAAACGTAGGCGCAATGAGTACCTATCTTACGCGTCTCCGGGTGAGCAAGCGCTATACCGGAATGAAGACCGAAATAAAACGCGCGGTCTCCATTATACCGTTGTTCGGCGACGGAATCATCCACTTAATGGAAAAAAGCAAAAAGTTTTTAAAACGTGTAGTACTGTCTAATAAAATGTTTGAGGAAATGGGCATTTCTTATTATGGACCGTTCGACGGACACAACTTGAGCGAACTTATAGATGTTTTTTCGCAGGTCCGTAAAAAGGACCGTCCGGCTATTGTCCACGTTATTACGGATAAAGGACACGGGCTTAAAAGTGCGACATGCGATCCCGAGCATTCACACGGAATATCGTCTGCGGACGCCGCAAGCGGTAATGACTTTTCCAAAGTGCTCGGGGATTTTCTGACTGACGCCGCAGTCAAAGACAAACGAATAACTGCTGTTACCGCAGCAATGGCAATAGGCACCGGGTTGGAAAACTTTGCTGCGGCACATCCTGATAAATTCAAGGATGTCGGTATCGCCGAAGAACATGCGGTTACTTATTGCGCGGCGCTTGCCGCAGGAGGGCTTAAACCGTATTTTGCCGTATATTCCACGTTTTTGCAACGCGGTTTCGACCAGATCATGCACGATGTTTGTATAGGCAATTATCCGGTAACATTCTGTATAGACCGAGCCGGAGTTGTCGGTGCCGACGGTGTTACGCATCAGGGCATATACGATCTCAGTTATCTGTCCGCAGTGCCCAATCTTACCGTTGCGTGCCCGACCGACGGCGCAGAGCTTAAAGCGATGCTCGAATTCTCGCTCGATTTCGGCAGACCGCTTGCGATCCGTTATCCCAAATCTTACACGGCAGACCGAGAGCATACGGAAATCGTATACGGTAAGTGGGAGACTGTAGTTTCTTCCGGGGCGAACGTTTATGTTTTATGCGCCGGCGGACGCGCTCTCGACATAGCGCTCCGCGCGAGCGAAAATATCGGAATCAATGTTGTGAATGCCCGGTTCGTAAAACCGTTGGATAATCAATATTTGAGATCGGTAAATAAAAAAGGCAATCTTGTGATAACCGTCGAAGACAATACATGTGTAGGCGGATTCGGTTCGCAAGTGCTTTTTGCATTGAATTCATACGGACTCAAAGCCGAGTTGCGCGTCTTGGCACATCCCGACGGCTTTATAGACGACCGCGACGTAAATACGTCTTTGTCGGGTTCGGGTCTGACATGTGAGAAATTGACGGAGCTTATTAAAAGCTTTAAATGATTTTGCTTTAGCTTAAATCCTGTTCGGCGCCTTTCTTAAATACTTGCTTTTACCGTATGTTTGTGTTACAATACGTATATGAAGATCGGAGTGTATTCCAACCCAATAAAGGACTCGGGTTTTACGGTAAGGGACACGGTGTTCGAAGCGGCGGAGCGTAACGGTGTTACCGCGGAGCTTTATACGCCCGGGGATAAATATAATTTTATAATATCAATAGGCGGAGACGGTACTATTCTGCGTATAGCCCGAGACAGCGCTCGGTATGCGATACCTATTCTCGGCGTCAATATGGGAACCGTAGGCTTTTTGACCGAAGTCGAGCCTGCCGATATCGACGCCGCGATCGAAAAACTCATAAAAAGAGAATATCTTCTGGAACGCCGGTCAATGCTTGACGCGGTAGTCTGCGGAAATCACGTGTATGCGCTCAACGACGTGGTAATGCGATCGTGCGACGGACATATTATTTCTATGGAAGTAGCCGTAGGCGGAGAGATCATAGACAGGTTTACGTGCGACGGGTACATTGCCGCCACGCCTACAGGGTCTACGGCTTATTCGCTGTCGGCAGGCGGATCGGTAATTTCGCCCAATACTCCCGTAATGGCGCTTACGCCCGTCAATCCGCATACGTTGCGTACACGACCCATAGTGGTAGGGTCGTTCGAGACTGTCGTGCTTAAGAATAACGGAGTTTCCGATGCCGGCGTATTTGTAGACGGAAATTGTGTAGCGACGGTAAACGGCGGCGGATCGGTTAGTGTCACGAGTTGGGATATGAGCGCTTTGTTCGTGCGGTTCGATAAAACAAGTTTTTATTCGAAACTGCTCGATAAGC
>CAJUBY010000062.1 GCA_910585055.1 uncultured Christensenella sp.
TATACTTTTTCCGATGATACGCAAAGGAAACATAAAACTATGAGTGAAACTGTCGAAAATACGGCATATCTTAAATACCGCGCGCGCTTTACATATTTCGGAAAGTTGAATATCGCCGCGATGATAACGATGATAGCACTTGCAATAGTATTATTATTTGTACCGATGTTCAGTATCGATCTTATAATAGCGACCGAATGGTTTTCGATATTTGACGAAGCGTCACTTATATTTAAAGGCAAGATCGGATTCGGCGCCTTGGAATGTATTTTTTGCGGTGTGATCTTGTTGTTCGTTATAGTATCGGGATCTGTAACGACGATAAAAATGTTGCTCGCCATATCGGATCCCGATACATTCACGCTGGTTAATTACGATTTTCTGAAGAAGCGCTTTACCGTAACAAAACGCCGCGGTTCCGGTATCTTAGCCGCAAACGGTCTGTTTGCATTTTTGATAATGGCGATGCTTTTTGTTTTGATCGGTTTGGTGTTAAACAAATTTGTTTTGAACGACAGCGATATCGGCGGTTATTTTGCTTTGTGTACCGGCGTGAACGGGCTTATCGCCATTGCTGTTATTTTGACTGCCGTTTACGTAACTATTGCGATAATCAAATCGTTTATTCTCAACGGCATAATGAGCGAAATAATAAAAGAAGAATACGACGGTAAAACGCAACAGGATAACGCGGTCACGGCAGCGGATAACTGCAACGACGGTATTGCCGATCCTGTTTTTACCGATACGGTCAAAGACGATACGAATACCGATATAAAAAATACTTAAACGTCGATCGGTAAATATAGGTGTAAGGAGAAAATAAGTATGAAAAAAAGTGCAAAAACGTCAGTGGCGGTCTTTGCCTGTGCGGCGGCTGTATCCGGATCGGTGTTAGGTATTATCGCGTGCGGCGGCGACGGTAACGGTAGCGGCGGAGGAAACGGCGGTACCGTCGGCGGTATAACGGTGTCGGATGACGATTGGAAAGCGGCGCTCGGGTTTAAAACCGAAAATTACGACAGTTATACGGTTTCGATGAGAGTCTTCAATAGCTACGATAAGTCGCAAGCCGAAGAGTACGGCGAGTGGAAAGACGATTGCGATACATATTATGTGGATAAAAAGAACGAAAAAGTGTTGATCGTTTCGAGCGAAGAGAGATACGACGCCGAAACGAAAGAGTTTGTAAAAACTCAAGACTTGACATATTATTTCAAATACAACGGCTATTATTACGGATGGCGGAAAAACGACGGAGCGGATACCGCGAATGTCACTTCGCTTACAAAAGCCGAGTTCATCAATAATTCGGAACGCTTCGAATCGATAATAAGCTTGTTTCAGGTCTATTCCGATCCGGTAATGAAACATGTATTTAAATATAACTCCGCTACCGAAATGTACGAGTACGATCTGGTGGGTCAAAAGGTATTTATACAGTTTTCTACCGACAAAAGCGTTCGTATGGTGATAAGAGAAAATTCCATAAACAGTATCGAAAACAGCGTTAAGGATACCGACAGCACAACGGTCGATATACCCGATAACGTTAAGACCGATGTGGACAACTTCATCGCGGAACAATCTCAAGCAGAATGACTCCGAATACGTTAAGACTGTAGAAAGACGGCAGGATATAAATTCCGCCGTCTTTTGTTTTGACCGTTTGGGCGTTATCAACCGACGTGATCCTGACGATCGGAAAACGGAACGCGTACCGACATGCCGCGCGGCCCGGCATATTTTACCGCTGTTTTTCATATTTTGTAATATGAAAAAGCTATGTGCGATCTTTGCGGCGGTCATGACCGCTTTGACGGTGATACTTTTAAGCGCGTGCGGATCGGATGCTATGGAATCCGTTAGCGAACGCAGGTCCGGATATTTTTATGCGGAAGCCGACGGATTTTCGGTGACGGCGGTTTCTGGCGTGCGCGAAGATCCGTACGACGCCGACGGTAAAGCCGGATCGCTCAAGCCGTACACTTTGCTTACGGTAGTGCCCAAAGATTTCGATATAGACGCCGTTTATACTTACACCGCGGAAACCAACAGATCCGCATACGGCGGCACGTTGATCGTGCATCCGTTTGCGGCTAGTTTTTCCGCGGAGTTCGATGCGGAAGCGTCCGCGGAGTTTTCCGTTACGATAAACAACGGGCAAACCAATGTGCGCTTAAAACTTATATCGCTTGTCACATCGGAGATGATAAAGTACGACCGTGCGGTTGACGCAGCCAAGACGGCGTTGAAGCCAAAAGGATCGTACGAAACGCGTGTAAGACTAATCAAAAATCCGCTTGACGGCGACGGACTGTGCTGGCACGTAGCGTTTTATCACAAGGATTCGGTATGCGGCGTTCTTCTGGATCCGGTCACGGCAAAGGTGCTGGCAAAAAAAACACACTGATCTTTTTGCGGTAGGGCATAGCGATTTGCGGTCGTCGGTGATCGTAAAATGCGCGTGCGCAGCCGATTTTCGGACAACTGCTTTAAAATGCTTGTGCGTCGATAAAATTTGTGCTATAATGTTCGGTAATGAAATATTCGGACGACAAAACTCATTACGACGATATAAAAAACATCGTTTCGGATACCGAACAAAAAAACGCTGCGGATACCGATAATGTTGTTATGCCTAAAATAGAGCGCAGCGACGAACGTAAAGAACATATTTCGGATAATAAAACAGACGGCGCCGACGTAACCACGTCGTTTGCGGGGGAATTAACGGCTGCGGCGATCAAAACTGTCGCGGCGGTTTTGTCGTTTGCCGCCATGCTCGTATGTATACTTGCGGTGGCGCTGCCGCTTAATGCGATGCGGATATTCAATAGGCTCGGACTCGGCGAACGCGCCGTAGATTTCGGCGAACGTTATATATCGGGCGAGCTGGACGAATACGGCGCAGGTTCTGCGGACAGGTCGGGAAATTACAACAAGCTGTCTGCGACGCCGTCGCTCACAAATTCGGATTTTACGGAAGCGTTGTATGTTTGCAACAGTATTTCGTATAAACTCATGAACGAAGCGTACGCGTCCGGCGATACCGCGCGCGGCGGATACTATGCCGAGCGTTTGGAAAAATACACGCGTATGTATCTTTCGCTTAATAACGTCGGCGCCGTGAGCGCGGCGACGGATAAAAAGAATATAGCGAGTATGCCGTCGGCGGCGCTGCATCCGCTTGTATACAGCTACGAGCACGAAATGCGTGTTATGAATTACCGCGCACGTGCGTATCTCGGTAAAACCGACTTTTTGACATACGACAACAGGTCTAATGAGCTGGGCGTGATGACTACGCTCGATGAGCGGTACAGAAAGTTTTTCGGTACTGTTCCCGACGACCGCAACGCGCTTATCACGCTTCTCGACGAGTTTGCGGATTTTGCCGATCAGCTCGGCGAATATCTGGACGTGGAATTTCTGCGCGCAGGCGTGGAAAACGATCCGTCCGCCAAACGCGACGTATGGAGCGACGGCAAGCTGTTTCCGCAGACCCCGGTAAATTCCGAGCTGTATCTCAAGAACGAGTGTCTGAACGTTCTTACCGGCAGGGAATTTTCGCTGTTTATTTTAGGACTGGACGACATCACAGAAACGCGTTCGGGCTTTACTCAGCTTTACAACAATCTTAAATGTTTTACGAAGTACGCGCAGTGGGCGGTGGATTTCGAACCGACAGACGGTGCGGACAGGCAGGCGGAACAGTTGCACAAGCTGTACTGGCTGCAAACGCTTGCCTCGGCGTCCGAACGTCTATGGTATATGGAAAACCTTATGTATTACAGCCGCGACATGTTCGGCGCGAGCGGCAAGGCGATCGTGGACGAGTACACCACATGCCAAAGTTACGCGCAGGTGCGTTACGATTCGAGACAGTATCAGATATCGGAAGTTTACGCCATAGAGCTTCGTAAATACGTTTCGCAGTTTCAATCCCAAGGAGAATAACATATGAGTAAGATCGTTAAGGAAGGGCTTACATTCGACGATGTGCTTTTGATCCCGGGCGAGTCGCACGTCACGCCGAAAGACGTTGACCTTACGACTAAGCTGAGCGACGATATAACGCTCAATATACCGCTTGTTGCGGCAGCGATGGACACCGTTACCGAGTCTCGGCTTGCCATAGCGATCGCGCGCGAGGGCGGAATAGGCATAATACATAAAAACATGAGTATCGATGCGCAAGCCGAGCATGTGGACAGAGTAAAGCGCAGCGAACACGGCGTTATTACCGATCCGTTCTACCTCGAGCCGGACAGAATGGTGTCCGACGCGCTCGAATTGATGAAGAAGTACAAGATATCCGGCGTGCCTATTTGCCGTAACGGTAAGCTTGTCGGTATACTTACAAATAGAGATCTTAAATTCGAAACCAATTTCGAGCAGCCTATAGAAAACGTGATGACAAAGGATAAACTTGTTACCGCGCCGGTGGGTACTACGCTTGACGAAGCGAAAAAGATACTGGGAAGACACCGTATCGAAAAACTGCCTATAGTGGACGGCAAGGGCAATCTCAAAGGTCTTATAACAATAAAAGATATCGAAAAAGCGATACAGTATCCCAATTCTGCGCGTGATAAAAACGGCAGGCTTTTGGTCGGCGCGGCTATCAGCAACGGCAGCGGATATATGGACAGGGCAAAAGCGCTTGTGGATGCGCGTGTGGACTGTCTTGTGGTGGACACGGCGCACGGACACAATATCGATGTCGTAAAGGCTGTGTCCAAGGTAAAACAAACTTTCCCGTCGGTTACGGTCGTGGCAGGCAACGTTGCGACGGCGGCTGCGGCGGAAGCTCTGTTTAAAGCCGGCGCGGACGTCGTAAAGGTAGGTATCGGACCGGGCTCAATATGCACCACGCGCATCGTCGCGGGCATAGGCGTTCCGCAGATAACGGCGATAATGGACTGCGCCGAAGTGGCGGATAAATACGGCAAGGCCATAATAGGCGACGGCGGTATAAAATACAGCGGCGACATCACGAAAGCGATCGCGGCAGGCGCCAACGCCGTCATGATCGGATCGCTTTTCGCCGGCACGACGGAAAGCCCGGGCGAGTTGGAAATATATCAGGGCAGAAGCTTTAAGACATACCGCGGAATGGGCAGTCTCGGCGCCATGCCGCTCGGCAGCAAGGACAGATATTTCCAGGAAGGCTCCAAAAAATTCGTACCGGAAGGCGTGGAAGGCAGAGTGCCGTACCGCGGCGCGCTTGCGGATATAGTGTATCAGCTTATGGGCGGACTTCGCGCAGGTATGGGATATACGGGAATGCCGACAATATCCAAGCTCCGCAAAGATGCCGAATTCGTAAAAATAACAAATGCCGCGCTAATAGAATCTCACCCTCACGACATATCGATAACAAAAGAAGCGCCAAACTATTCGCCTAAAAATTGACCGTTTTAAGCCGAAAGGAGTATTTATGCCTATCAATTACACAATTCCCATGGACTACACCAGACAGAAGATAAAAGTTACCGTTATCGGCTGCGGACGGTGGGGATCGTTTTTGGCGTGGTACGCCGATCAGCTTGGACACAAAGTAACGGTTTACGGCAAGTCCGGCGAAATTTCGTACGAACAGCTAGTTATGACCCGTAAAAACGAGTACGTCGCTTTTCCCAAAACGATAGAGCTTACAAACGATCTTCCCCGTGCGGTAAAAAATGCGGACGTGGTTTTGGTCAGCGTACCGTCGCAGGTGTTCCGTAACGTAATGGGCGATCTGCGCGGTTCATGCGACATGACCGGCAAGTTTTTGGTCACTTGCATGAAGGGTATAGAAATTAGCACGGGCAAACGTCTGAGCGAGATCGCGCTCGAATTCGGTCTGGAAAACTGGCAGATAGCCGTGTGGGCGGGCCCGGGACATGTTCAGGAGTTTACGGTGGGCAATCCCAACTGTATGCTTATAGACGGTTACGAACGTACCACTATAGAAAGGATAATCGAGTTTTTCAAAAGTCCTTTGATAAGGTTTTATTACGGAAGCGACGTTATCGGCACCGAGATAGGCGCCGCC
>CAJUBY010000063.1 GCA_910585055.1 uncultured Christensenella sp.
ACTTGATAAGATAGAACCCATGCAGCAAGCAGACTTCGAAGGGCTTATGGAAGCGCTCGAAGGACAGCCCGTTACAATACGTTTCCTCGATCCGCCGCTGCACGAATTTGTGCCCACGGATGAAGAGGACATAAAAGTTCTCGCAAAAACACAGGGCAAGACCGTAGCTCAAATCAAACAGCTTATTTCCGACTTGCACGAATTCAACCCGATGATGGGTCACCGCGGCTGCCGTCTTACCGTTACGTATCCCGAGATCGCGGTAATGCAGACAAAAGCCGTTATCAAAGCGGCGATCGCTGTGCAGAAACGTCATAAAGATTGGAAAGTCGTTCCCGAGATCATGATACCGCTCGTTGGAGAAGTCAAGGAGTTGGCGTTCGTAAAGAAAGCGGTCGTCAATACTGCGGACGAAGTGATCAAGGCATCGGGCATCGATCTTAAATACGAGGTCGGTACCATGATAGAGATCCCGAGAGCGGCGCTTACTGCCGACGATATCGCTAAAGAAGCGGAATTCTTCTGTTTCGGCACTAACGACTTGACGCAGATGACATTCGGTTTCAGCCGTGACGATGCAGGTAAGTTCCTGCCCAGCTATTACGCCAACAAGATATACGAGTTCGACCCGTTCGCAAAACTCGATACGGTAGGCGTAGGCAAGCTCATGGAAACCGCCGTTAAACTCGGTAAGGGCGAAAGAAAATCGCTCCATTGCGGTATCTGCGGCGAACACGGCGGCGATCCTTCTTCGATAGAGTTCTGCCATGAGATCGGACTCGATTACGTGTCCTGCTCTCCGTACCGTGTGCCTATCGCGCGACTTGCCGCAGCACAGGCGAATATCAAAAATACCAGAAAATAAGCTTAAAAATAAGCACGGTGTCATATCGGCACCGTGCTTATATACATATTAAAGGAAAATAGAAAGGAAAGAAAAAATCGTATTTAGCGTGATACCGGGGATATCGCTCGTTTCGATGGTTACCGGAATAATAGCGGCATGCATAGATTGCATATCGATGTTTGCGGACGACCCCGTTATTTCCAAAGTATCGAAGTCCGATAATTATGTGTACATTTTGGCAATATTTTTACCGGCGCGGCTATTTTTGGAAATGCGTTTGCGACTGTATTTTTAACTAAAAAGCGTAAACGTATATTGTCCTTATTGTATTATCTTCGGTCACCGTATTGTATTTTATAGTTAAATCGATAATATTGAGAAACCTCATAACCGAATTTGTATGGGGATAGGCAGATACGGCGGATCGTATTACATTTTGTTGATGGCGTATGTTGCGTTCGTCGTTGCTATTGCGGTGTTTGCCTTTTTTATAACGGTTTCTTAGGCTTTCTTAAGCCGTAAAAAAACGGATGACGGCGAAAAAATCGAACGCCATTTCCGATAAAGGATAAAAATCGAACGACTGCGGACGGCATATCCCGTCCGCAGTTTTCTGCATAAGGTAATATAATTGCAATTTTATATTTTAGCCGTTGTTCGCTTGCTTATCGATATCATAAATGATATTATTTGTGTAACAAACAATAGGAGTCGAAAATGAAGGATTTGATAATAAACGACAGTTTCAAAAAGTTTGCGCCGGGCGTACAGTTTTTTGTATCGGACGATATTGCGGCATATACGGCGAAAAAGCCGTGTAACGGTTTCGGTATGATCCGATACGGCGAGGGTTCGGTATATTGCGGCAATATTTACTTCGACGGTACCGATCACAATAAAATAGGTTTCGGCAGGCAGGATTTTTTGCCGTCGCCGATGTTGGGCGGTTACAATGAGAGAACGGGAACGCGTGCGGCTTTTTACATAGGTATGTTCGATTACCGAAAAACCGATTGGATCTACGGTAACGGAGTAATGTATTTTGTCGATAAGGATAATGCTCCTAAGTATTTTATAAAAGGTTTTTTCGAGGGGATGCGTAAGATTGGGGAATACGACGGTGATTTCGACTATGCGGCACTTGCTCCCGGTTATACGCCCGATATGGAATGGGATTACGACCCGTGGGTAGACAGACTGGAGATCAATTTACAGGCATACAAAAACGTTGCCGAATTGGATAATCTGTTTATCGGGGATTCTTACTTCGATATTTGGGCGCAGAACGGATTTTATTCGGTTTTCGGCAATGCGCATAACCTTAATATAGGTGTGGGCGGAACAAAATTTTCGGACTGGAACGAAACATTTATAGATAAGTTCAAGGAAATAAGCTGTCCCAAGCGCATAATAATCAATCTCGGTTTTAACGACATCCACAACGGTAGGACTGCGGAGCGCGTTTTTTCGGAATACAAAACAGCAGTTACGCTTTTGCGCAAATATTTTCCGTCTGCGGAATATATACTTTTAAATGTTGTCAAAGCGCCGTCTATGGGGAAATACGCGAAAGAAGAAGAAAAATTCAATGCGTTGACCGCTGCGGCATCGACCGGTATGAAAGTAAAAACCGTCGATATGCGTGCGGCTGTAGAAACTTCCGATAATAACGGTGATCATTTCGATACCGATCAAATACATTTAAACGGTAAAGGTTATTCGGTTTTTTCGAAACTGCTGGTCGAAGTTTTAAGCGGTTTACTTAAATGACCCGATACACGATTTGTTGTAATTTCCCGAATAATACGGACTTTGTCGCAGAGTAGCGCTTATATGCCGATTTTGACCGAAATAACAGTTGACACCGAGCATAAAGAGAGTTAAACTATAATAGAACATTTGTATACTCGGAAGATATACGTAATATTACCTAACGAAAATAGTTTGCGTATGTTCGGTATATCCCGAATGTCACGCCGGTCACAGCGTCTGCGTTCGGTAAAGCCGAAACCCTGTAAAGGCGTTTCGGCTTTTGGAATGGTGTATGGATTACAAGTCTGTTATATACGAAATACAAGATAGGTATTTGTCGCCTTATGCGTGTAAGGATGCCGACAGTCGGGGCAGGACTTACGATTTGCCGCCGTGTCCTATGCGTACCGAATTCCGCCGCGACCGCGACCGGATAATTCACAGCAAAGCGTTCAGGCGGTTAAAGCATAAAACGCAGGTTTTTCTTTCGCCTGAAGGCGACCATTACAGAACGCGGCTTACCCATACACTGGAAGTCAGTCAGATAGCTCAAACGATTTCACGATGCTTAAGGCTTAACGAAGACCTTACCGAAGCCATAGCGCTCGGGCACGATCTTGGACATACTCCGTACGGACATGCCGGTGAACGTGCTTTGGCAAAGTTCACGCACTTCCGTCATAACGAGCAAAGCTTGCGCATGGTCGATAAGATCGAAAACGACGGTAACGGTATGAATCTTACGTTCGAAGTCCGCGACGGCATACTCAACCATACGGGCGGCGGTACGGCATGTACGTTGGAGGGCGCCGTTGTGGCGTATGCGGACCGTATCGCATATATAAATCACGATATCGACGATGCTCTGCGCGGCGGAGTTATCGCTTCCGGCGATATCCCCAAACGTTTGACCGATATGTTCGGAGATTCCCATTCCAAGCGCATATCTTCTATGATAGCCGATATAATATCCGCAAGTTATGGGAAGAATACGGTTGCGCAGTCGGCGGAATTTTCTCAAGGCACGGAAGAATTGCGGCAGTTCATGTTCGACAACGTTTATACATCGCCGCTGGCAAAGTCGGAAGAAAAAAAGGCTATCAAGATGATAGAGTATTTGTATCTTTACTACGTCAATCACGAAAGCGAAATGCCGAGGCAGTTTGTTTACGAGAGCGACCCGATAGCGCGGCGTGTATGCGATTTTATATCGACGATGTCGGATCAGTATGCGGTGCGTCTGTTCGAAGATCTTACGGTACCTCGCAACTGGTCGAAACTGTAAATGCCGTTATGTGCGGCAGTACGATAATACAGGAGTTTTGTGGATAAAGAATTTTCCGATTTCATTTCCAACGTGCTCGATAAGACAGATATTGTATCGTTGATATCGAAGTACGTAAAAGTCGAGCGCAAAGGCAACACTTATTGGGCTTGCTGTCCGTTTCATCACGAATCGCAACCTTCTTTTTCGGTGTCTGCGGAAAAGCAGTTTTTTCATTGTTTCGGCTGTAAGGAAAGCGGCAACGCATTGTCGTTTCTTATGAAAATGGAAAATATCGAATTTATCGACGCGCTTAAGATGCTTGCGGAACAAGCAGGTATGGAAATGCCAAAGCCCAAAAACAGGACGTATACGCGCGAACGTGTAGATAAGAAAAAACTCGAACGGCTGTACGGTCTTATGCGTACGGCGGCGCGTCATTATTACGAAAATCTGTCAAGTCCGCGCGCCGGAGTGTTCAACGATTATATAAAAATGCGAGAGATACCGGAGGCTGTCGCACGGAAATTCGGACTTGGCGCAAGCTTGGACTTCGACGAAATGATAAGTTATCTTTCGACAAAAGGTTATTCCCGTCAAGAAATGTACGACGCCGGTATTGCGGAAGAAAAAAACGGAAGATATTACGACGTGTTCGGAAAACGTTTGATGTTTCCGGTAATAGACAATATGGGTAACGTCGTGGCTTTCGGCGGCAGAACATTAGAAAAAGACGTGCATTTCGCAAAGTACCGAAACAGTTCCGAAACATGGTTTTTCGAAAAAGCTCAGGTTATATACGGTGCAAATCTACTTAAAAAACGTCAACGATCGGGGCTGCCTATCGACTATATTATAGTTGCCGAAGGCTATATGGACGTTATAGCATTGCATAAGGCAGGTTTCGAAACGGCTGTCGCAACAATGGGAACGGCGTTTACATCAAAACAGGCGCGGCATCTCAAGCTATACTGTGAAAAAATCTACATCAGTTACGACGGCGATACGGCAGGTCAGAAAGCGATAATGCGCGGTCTGGATATCTTGCGCGAAACTGGGCTTACCGTTAAGGTCGTGCGGCTTCCCGAAGGTATGGATCCCGACGAAGTTATCAAACGCGACGGCGCAGACGGATACAGGAGATTGCTTAACGAAGCGGTTCCTCTTACCGAGCATAAGATAAATGTGCTAAAGACGCAGTACGATATGTCTGATCCCGATCAAAAAGCGAAGTTCGCTATAGAAGCGGCAAATGTTGTTAAGGCTATAGACAACGCCGTCGAGCAGGGCGTTTATCTTAAAAAGATATCTGATATCACCGGATTCCCGGTCGACGCGTTGAGGCGTCAGGCCGACCTATCGGTAATGGCGGCGCGAATGAAGCCGCAGCCGTCCCGTCCCGATCCCGAAAGCGCAAGCCGAAAGGAGTACGATGCGTCAGTCAAGTTTTTTTTGGCAAGTATCGTTCAGGCAAAAGATTACGTGGATTACGACAAGACGGTCACTAAAGCAATGCCGGACGAATTTGCGGCGCAGCTGTACGAATGGTGCCGCGAACATAAAAATTTCGTTCCTGCCGATCTGTTCAATATATACGGTTACGACAACCCTGTTCTCAACGAACTTTACGATTACAAAGAGCTTCCGGGCGACGGCAGACGGAAATTCATTGATATAGAGAATCGTCTGTACAGTAACGTGCTCGACAGCGAAAGAGAAGAATTGCTCGCGCTGTACAAATCTACAAACGATAAAAACTATTTGTATCGCGCAGGCGAGATCGGATT
>CAJUBY010000064.1:0-4225 GCA_910585055.1 uncultured Christensenella sp.
TTCCAAGGCAGTTCCAAAAGCCAATCTATATAAATTCTCAAAACGTTGTAATCTGGGGAAGACGACTGCATACGCGACATTCTTGAAAGCTCTTTCAAAGCTTTTTCTTCCACCTCTTTGGGCATACCTTTTTCTTTTATTTTATTTACAATCTCGTCGTGCTCCTCGCCCTCGTCGCCGAGTTCGGTGTGAATGGCTTTAAGCTGTTCTCTCAAATAATATTCTTTTTGGTTTTTGTCGATATTCTGCCGAACTTTTGCCGTTATACGTTTTTCCATTGCACGTATCTCGGTCTCGCGCGTAAGTACGGTAAGGATCTGTTCGTATTGCTCTGACAGGGTTTTGGTCTGCAATACCGTCTGCTTTTCACTGTCCGACGTAAAAATATATCCGGCGATAGTCGAAACAAAACGTTCGCCGTCATCCACCGACAGCGCGCTCAGCACATCACCCGGCATTTTGGTATCTATGCGACGGTATTCGCGGAACTGTTCGTCGAGCCTGCGCTTTACCGCCTCGAAATACATGGGATCGTCGGGTTCGTATTCGTATTCCTTTAAAGTCACTTCGAAATACGGCGTAAGCGAAACATAACTGTCGATTTGCATCCGCCGTCCCGCGATAAATACGACGCGCATAGCGTCGCCGGGCAGCCGCTGGACTTGTTTTATCGTAGCGAGCACGCCTACCCTGTATATGTCCTGCGGCGCAGGATTGACCATTGTCGCACGCTTCTGCGCAACCAAAAAAACGCTTTCTCCCGATTCTACCGCCTGACTGATAGCGGTATAAGATTTATCGCGTACAAGATCGAAATGCACCGCCTGACCGGGAAATACAACTTTGCCGCGGAACGCTATCATCTTATAAGTTTGCGCGTGCTGTACCACCTGCTGTCCTTCGGTGTCGTATGAATATTTGTTATCGGTGTTATTGTCCATAACAGATTCTCCTGCCGCCGTCGCGGTTACCGTAAATTATACCATAATATACTTAAAATTACAACTGTTTTATATATGCGCAACCGACCGCTCGTATTACGCGCGGAACGCCGTACCCGTGATTATTTTTTATACGGAGCTCGGCAGATCGTGTAGCCGAGAAGTCAAAAAATCGGGCAGTACCTTTACTTCGTTTAATTTATCCAAAGGGATCCATCTGACGTATTCCCTGCCGTCGGGGCAAACACTGCCGGAATGCACTTTGCAAGTTCCGCGCGGTTTCATTAAATAGTAAAAGCTTATTTCATGACAGTTTACGCCCTTAAAGCAACCGCTTACCGGTCGAAAAAAATTTTCGTTTACAAACACAAGCCGCTCTATACCGTAATTTACACCGGTCTCTTCGCGCACTTCACGGCATACCGCAGCTTCCGAAGTTTCGCCCAAACGAACGCCGCCGCCTATCGAATAGTAATGACAGCACACATCGTTCGTCGCAAACAAGGCACATCCGTTTTCTATTATCACCGCTCCGACACGAAAACGAAACCGTTCGTTTCCACGCCCGAAACAACAGTCCGAACCGTCCTCGACCGCCATATAACGCCCCCGTAAAAAATTCCGTCTCACGTATTTTACGATATTTTTACGGTTATGTCAAGCATTCACGCCTTTTCGGCGCTGTCATGTGCGCCGTGCCTACCGTGTATCACAGTACGAAGCGCTTTGTTCGTAAATTGCAACACCGCCGCCAGCGCAACGACCATAAGTTCCGCGGCAAGCCCTATCAATACAAGCGTGTAAGCCGAATAAGCATTCGGATCGAAATACTCGTAAACGTATGTTCCCGTCGTTCGGCACACCACTGTCATTATAATAAAATATGCCGTAGGTATGACTGTCGCGGTGATCAATCCGATCTTTCCGGATTTACGTCCGTCGCAAAACAGCATATAAAATAAAAGCAATGCAAACGGCGTTATAAGATGCGGCAAGATCGAAGCGCCTTTAAAACACACTCCGGGCGCAAACATGCCGCACACGCACACCACCGACATCATAAGAACGGCACAGTTCAAATACATAAAATGCGGCAGATCGCGTCCTTTAATTAGCAGAATACCGCCTATAAGCAGAATAATGCCGCACACGGCATTGGATATAAACGTCATTTCGCCGCAATCCTCGAGTTTAAAACAGTAATTGCCGAACGCCGTTCCCAAAAACAAAACCGCGAGCGACAGCGCAGACCAAGCTTTTATCTTTCCGTTCCCCATAGTATAAACTATGATTGACAATTACAGCGTTTTTATGCCGTAACTTACGACAAACATTATTCGGCGATTTTCACTTCCTACGCAAAACCACCAGCGTCTCGGTGTGGTGAGTATTCGGAAACATATCGAAAACTTTACAATCGGTTATTTCGTAATTATGATCTTCCTCCGTAAAAACTTTTATATCTCGGCACATCGTAGCGTGATTACACGATATATAAATGAACCGCTCCGGTCCGAACCGAGCGATCGCGCGTACGACGTCGGCGCCGCAGCCTTTACGGGGCGGATCCGCAAGTATATCCGCTCCGGCACAATCGCGCGCGATCTCGCTCAACACGTTTTCTGTTTTTCCGCATATGTTCTTTATTTTATCGCTGTTGCCGTTGATCGCCGCAGTACGGTCGGCATCCGCAACGGCTTGAGGGACACACTCGACCGCTATAACTTTATCGCATTTTTTTGCGGCGAGATTGCTTGTTATTCCTATACCGCTGTACAGATCGATCAAAATGTCCGAACCGACGGCGCCGACTGCTGCAGTATACAGTCTGTCGCGCATTTCATCGTTCACCTGAAAAAACGAAAGCGGCGACAGTTCCGCATCGATACCGCAAACACATACTTTGAGCCGCGCATTTCCTTTTACGAGCCGCACCGTATCGCCCAATATAACGTTGTTTTTTCGAGTGTTGGGACAGATAAAAAAATCGACGTTGTTCGGCAGCATACCGCCGAGCTCGCGTTCGTACGAACGCGGTTCCAAGCCGCCGCCATTTACAACTAGCGTTACCGACGCCCGTCCTCCAATCTCTCGTATTATCAAGTGCCTGAGCAGCCCAGTACCTGTATTTTCGTCGTACACGGAAATATGCCGCTTATCGGCAAAATCGCATACTGTCCGGGCAACACCGACCATAAGCGGAGTAGCAAACTCGCATGTCACAGGCTCTACAACGTGCGTATTCTGCCTGTACAACCCCGAAACGACTTTGCCGCCGACATAGCCGAACGGCATGGACAGCTTGTTTCTGCGCGCGGTTCCGCACGAAGAACTCACGAATTCGGTGGGAGTGAAATCGATATCCGCGATCTTTTTAAAATTGTTTTTAAGTTCGTCAAGCAGTATTTTGCGTCGGTATTCCCCGTCTATGTGTCCCATATCGCATCCGCCGCACTTAAAATAATGCGGACAGCGCGGAACTATCCTATGCTCGGACGGCGATAACACCTTTATTACGGAGGCGGTAGCATAATTCTTTTTTACCGATTTTACCCTCGCGCGCACACGCTCGCCTTTTAGCGTATACGGCACAAATACGACTTTTCCGTCCGCACGCGCTACGCCCTCGCCGTTCATGCCGCTGCCATCTATTTCTATATCCAGTATTTCGCCTATATTCATTGTGCCATTATACATCTTTTTATCCGGCATGTCAATCGCGCTGTTTCCATTGACATGCGATCTTTATTCGGTTATACTTTATACATCGGAATATCATAATTACAAATGATCAAACAGAGCGTAAAAAATTATTTCAAATGTCTTAAATATATCTTTACTCCTCTCGGCGTGCTTGCGCTCGGCGTGATGATAGGACTATCCATTCTCATACCCGGTGTGATATCATCCGTATCCGAAATGACAGACAAAATAGCGCAAGCGTCCGATAAAGCAATAGACCTTTCCGTTATGTTGGACGGATTTGTCGACGCGGTTCGAGAACTGGATTGGTCGGACACCGTGGGCGCCGTAAAACAAATGTTTTCGGAATCGTGGCTGTATGAAGTTTTTTCCGAAAATCTCGACACGCTCGTCGGCGATATAGAAGTTTTTACTACTGCAGTATCCGACGCAATAACAATGTGCGTCAGCAAGATCGCGGTGTATTTCGCGGTATTGGTCGTTTTTACCGTAATCGGATTTTTAGCCGGGTTTTTACTGACAAAGCGATTCATCCGCCTCGATATCGCCAAACGCAGATTTTACAAATTTCTTATCAAGGC
>CAJUBY010000064.1:4235-5135 GCA_910585055.1 uncultured Christensenella sp.
GACGGTAGACGCCGTACTGACGGGAACAGCGGTCGCGTTTTGCGTTTGGATAACATCCTTGTGGCTACCGGGTCTGTTTATAAGCGCAGCCGTCACCTACATCCTTTCGGCGTTTATTTCACTGACCGAAGCATACATAACGCACGGCTTTAAAAAAGTGCCGTTCAAAAAAATAGTAAACATAAAAAAACGCCGCAAAACTGCTGCTTGCCGACCTGATAATTTTTGTTATCGCCGTAACGTTTGTTACGGTGATAACGGTTATGACAAACGCAGTCATCGGCTTGTTCGTAGCTATAGGATTTACGGACGTTACCGTAGCAGTGATGACGCTGAACGCAGAAGCGTATGTCAAAGTTTTTGCCGCCGCTCCGCAAACCGAAACGGAAACCGAAAATCATTCTGTCGGAGATACCGCAGTCGATGTTACGGCATCGCATTCGCTTGGATCTACCCCTCTATCGGAAACAGCTTGCAGTGCACTTGCTGTGGATCCGGATTCCCATGCCGAAAATATTGTTTGATCCTAAAATCCGTTCGCCTCAAAACAACAGCGACGGATTTATTGTAAAGCAGATGCGTCCAAACAGTTGACAAACGGCTTTTACCGTGATAAAATAATAAAGCCTTTTGGGGGTATAGCTCAGTTGGTAGAGCGCTTGAATGGCATTCAAGAGGTCAGCGGTTCGAACCCGCTTATCTCCACCAGTCCAAACCTAAAACGAATTCCTTTTGTTGGAATAGGTTTTAGGTTTTTTCTTTTGCCCTTTTTAGGTTGTTACCGTGCCGTATAACTCCGTTATATTGCTGCTGTAACGCTTTTCGGGTGTTCGGCGGCAATATTGTCAATCACGCACAAACGGCGGTTTATGCCGCGAAAGCCGCTTGACGTGAGAAAGG
>CAJUBY010000065.1 GCA_910585055.1 uncultured Christensenella sp.
CATAAAAATGCACCTCCAAAAGTTTGTCTAACTTTTGGGGTGCATTTCAATACCGTACGCCTATATTTATTTCCGTTCTACCGCCGCGGCTGCGCTTCGCTACCCGTTTTATCGTCGGATCTTACGCGCAAAGCGCGCATCGCATTAAGTATTGCAAGCACGGCAACGCCTACGTCCGCAAACACCGCGAGCCACATATTCGCTATTCCGAAAGCCGCAAGAACAAGCACGGCAGCTTTTACCGCAAGTGCGAATACGATATTCTGTTTGACAATGCCCACCGTCTTTTTTGCTATCTTGCGCGCCGTGACGATCTGCGAGAGTTTGTCGTTCATCAATACGATATCCGCGGCTTCGACAGCAGCGTCGCTGCCGAGCGCGCCCATGGCTATCCCTATATCCGCACGCGCAAGCACAGGCGCGTCGTTGATCCCGTCTCCCGCGAACGCGACTTTTCCGCGCCGTTTCTTCGTGCCCGTTTCCGCCATGCGGAAAACTTCTTCCAGCTTCTCCACCTTTCCGTCGGGCAACAGCTCGGCGCAAAAATCGTCGACGCCCACTTCCGCAGCGACGCGTTCCGCGGTCATTCTGCCGTCGCCTGTCAGCATCACGGTTTTTACGCCCTGATCTTTAAGCATGCCGACGGCGCGAACGGAATCGTCTTTAATACCGTCGGCAACTGTTAGCGATCCGATAAAAGTTCCGCCGCGCGCAACGTACACAACGGTCCCGCATCCGTTGCTCCGGAATTTCTCGGGAACTGAGATCCCCGACGTTTCCATAAGTTTTAAATTACCGCACGCGGTTTTTTCGCCGTTTACGGTCGCCGTAACGCCCATGCCGGCAAGTTCGGCCGGATCACGAACATCAGCGGAAAGACTTTTACAGTCTATGCTCATATTTTCGGCAGCCGCGACTACCGATCGCGCCACGGGATGCATAGAGCAGTTTTCTACAGCCGCGGCAACACGCACCAATTCGACGGCGACCGTACCGTCGGCAGGCGCTATATCTGTCACTTCGAACTTACCTTTGGTGATAGTCCCGGTCTTGTCGAACACGACCGTATCCACGTTGTTCAAAAGTTCCAGATAATTTCCGCCTTTTATAAGAATACCGTTTTTGGACGCTGCGCCTATTCCGCCGAAAAATGACATAGGCACGGAAATAACGAGCGCGCACGGACACGACACCACCAAAAAAGTAAGAGCGCGAGTTGCCCAATCGATCCATACCGCAGGCACATTATAACCGAGCGCGAGCGGCGGAACGACGGCAAGCAGCAGTGCCGCTATAACTACCGCCGGAGTATACACGGCTGCGAAACGCGTTATAAAATTTTCCGCTTTGGCTTTTTTCGCGGACGCGTTTTCCACAAGCTCGAGAATTTTGGAAACAGTGCTGTCTGCATACGGTTTTTCCGTCCTTATACGCAACGCTCCGCCCGACACTATCGCGCCCGATAGCGCCTTATCGCCGACATTGACCGACACGGGCACGCTTTCGCCTGTAAGTGCGGCGCAGTCCAAATATCCGCTGCCGTCGACGACCGTACCGTCGATAGGCACTTTCTCCCCGACTCGTACCGCAACTTCGGATCCCACCTCCACGTCTGCGGGATCAACTGTCTTTTCGCCGTCGGGCGTTATCAAACACGCCGTTTCCGGACATATATCCATGAGCGCCGTGATAGATTTGCGTGATTTGTTTACTGCGTAATTCTGAAAAAATTCGCCTGCCTGATAAAACAGCATGACCGCGACCGCTTCCACATACTCGCTTATACAGAACGCGCCGACCGTTGCAAGCGCCATCAAAAAATTCTCGTCGAAAACTTTACCTCGCGCTATGTTCCTTGCCGAACGGAAAAGCACGTCGTACCCTATAACGGCATACACCGCCGCAAAGCATATGAGCCAACCCCATTGCGGCATAGCAGTATCGACCGTAAGCTGCAGTGTAAGTACAACGGCGAACATCGCCGCGGATACGATTATTCTAATAAGATTACGTTTGTTTTTACCCATTTGAAATCACCTAAAAAACCCGCCGTCAAAACCGGCTGTTTTCTTTGTCTTTGATTCGATCGGATCATGCCCGTATCTCCATATCCGGCTCGATCTTTTTGCAGACCCGTTTAACGTCATCAATAACCGAATCGCAAATGCTTTCGTCATACTCGAGCGTTATCTTCTGCGAAAAGAAATTTACGGATGCGCTGTTGACGCCGTATATTTTATTGAGCGCGCGTTCGACTTTGGCGGCACAGTTGGCGCAGTCGAGATTGCAGACTTTTAACGTTTTTGTCATTATGTAACTCCTTTAAAGTTCTTTAACGTGTTCGAGCGCCGTGGCGTAGATCCGTCCCACATGCCCGTCGTCGAGCGAATAATAAATTTCCTTTCCCTCTCTGCGCGTTTTTACCAGCTTCGAACTTCGCAAAATGCGCAGTTGGTGCGAAACCGCCGACACACTCATATTAAGCACAGCCGAAATGCAAGCTACGCAACATTCGGATACCGAAAGCGCCGCAAGTATTTTAGTCCGTGTGGAGTCTCCGAACACTTTAAACAACTCTGCGACGTCCGCCAAAACATCTTCGTCGGGCATTTCCGCTTTAACGCTTTTTACCGTTTCCGCATGAGCATGCGATTCTCCTGTACCGTCACAGCGATCCGCTGCCGTGTCCGTGTTTTTTTCGTTACAGAAAGCCATATTACCTCCTCCGATATACATTTGAACATTTATTCAAGTGTTCAATAACAGTATATTCTCAATAAAAACAAATGTCAACTGTTTTTTCGCAATAATCCTATTTTTTATTAATTACGTCTTCTATAATGTGCCGATTTGAAGCCTATGCTTGACAATTTAATAAAAAAGCAATATAATCTAAATTACCACCAACCAATGGAGAAAGACAACATGGAAACTAATGAAATTACATATGCCGATGTTTTACAACATGCGGAAACAAAATACAACACAAAACCGGAACATGTTTTACCCGAATATCCGAACAGCGACGTGCTTATACATCCCAACGGTAATATATACGGTATACTTATGAATGTGCCGGGCTCGGAGTTGGGACTTAAATGCGAAATCGATACCGACATCCTTGTCGTAAGGTGCAGTCCTTTTAATATTCCCAGAGTTTTGGGAAAAAAAGCTTACAAACCGGCATACATAATGAACAGACACAAATGGGTTTCTGTATTGCTCAACGGCAGCGCGACAAGATTACAGGCATTGATCGCAGTAGACGCAAGTTACAGGATAGCCGAAAAAGCGGAAGTTCCCGACAATAATTAAATATGCCCCCGGTCCGTTCTCAAAAAGGTAAAAGTCTCTGGACATTTCCTGATGATTACACCGTTGTCGATATCGAGACAACCGGTTTATTTTCGGGTATCTGCGAAATAATAGAGATCTCCGCAATTAAATACCGCAACAATGAAAAAACAGATGTATTTTCCGTATTGATAAAGCCGTCGCAAAAGATCGACAGCTTTATTACACGGCTGACAGGTATAACCGACGACATGGTAAAAGACGGTGCGGATATACGCGAAGCTCTAATCGGTTTCCGAAATTTCGCCGGATCGGATATTCTATTGGGTTACAATGTAAATTTCGATATAGACTTTTTATACGACAATATGCTGCACTATCTCGACGAGCCTCTTACAAACGATTTCGTGGACGTGTTACGCTTTTCTCGTCGCGCATTGAAAAACATAGAAAACCACAAACAAACCACCGTAGCGGCGTATTACGGAATTTCTACGGACGGAGCGCACCGAGCCGAAACAGACTGCCTCATATGCAATGCGGTCTACACGAAATTAAAACAGTGCCTGGCGGACAGTTCTCCGCTCTTTCATAACGACCGCTGAGTATGTGCCGGCGGTTCGGTGTTATCGGACTTTTAACTCGATCTCGAAGGTATCCGCACGGCATACAGCCAAACAGGAAACAGAAAATCATCGGCGGAATCAACGATTTTATCAAATAAAATCAAAAAACAATACGACCTAAAGGGGCGGTGTCATAGGGATTTTTAAGTTCCTAAGAGAGACGGTATAGCAGAAATGCTATGCCGTTTCTCTTTTGTCTTGAAAGGGTAAGCATATTTGTCCTACACCGTTGAAGTAAAGGTCTATCCGTTGCGTTCTCCGTCCGTTAACCTTTTCCGCTTGGTACACAACAACCTTTTGTACAAACTCCCGTACAAGTTCGGGCGTAAGTTCGGTTATCTCCGTGTACTTGCGTACTGAGCGCATAAACCTCGTTACGTTATCGGACTGTTCTTTTGCTTTGGATAACTCTTGCCGTAAGAAGTAAGCGCGTTCTTTTAATTCCCGTTGCTCTTGCTCGTAAGCCTGACTCATCTTCACAAACCGCTCGTCCGTTAGATTGCCGCAAACTTTGTCTTCGTAAAGATTTTGTATAATGCGGTCGAGTGCTTGGATTCGCATTTCATTCTCTGCAAGTTCGCACGTTTGGCTTTGCAGTTTCT
>CAJUBY010000066.1 GCA_910585055.1 uncultured Christensenella sp.
TGCCATGTAAAATGCACCTCCAAAAGTTTTGTCTAACTTTTGGGGTGCATTTCATACCGAAGCGGTCGTAAATTTATTTTCTTGTTCTCAATTTATCCAGCCACGACGTATCGTTGTCGTCGTCGATACTGACGTATCCGTTATCGTCTCGGCTGCGATCCGAAGCGTTGGGTCTGTTAAAGAAAGACTGCTGCTGCGGTACGCTGTGATTGACAGGCTGCTCGGGCCGCGGCGCGTACACCGCCTGCTGCGGTTGCTGTTGCCGATATGTACCGTTAGCCTGCTGCGTATATTCCTGTTGTACCGCCTGTGGCTGCTGCTGCGACTGTTGAGCCGCCGCCTGCTTTGCCGCACCGGCTCTGCTGAAACCGGTAGCTATTATGGTAACTTGCAACTGATCTTTGAGTTCCGGCACTATCGCATGACCGAACACTATGTTAGCTTGCGGCGAACATATATCCTTAACAAGCTCTACAGCCTGAGAAACTTCGTTCATCTTTACTTCCCGACCCTCTATCTGAACGATTGCGCGAGTAGCGCCCTCGATAGACGTATCGAGCACAGTATTGTTTACCGCTTTTTTTACGGCTTCCACGGCGCGGTTGGTACCGCTCGCCCTGCCGATAGCCATAATAGCGTCGCCGCCGCGTTCCAACACCGTATTTATATCCGCAAAATCGACGTTTATCCTGCCGGGATTGACTATTATGTCGGTAAGCGCCTGTACGCCCTGACGCAGTATATCGTCCGCATATTTAAACGCCTCCTGTGTAGTAAGATCTTTTGCGACGGTAGCAAGACGTTCGTTGGGAACGATTATTATAGAATCGACGTGTTTACGGAGATTTGCTATGCCTTCCATTGCGTTGCGCATTCTTATTTCGCCCTCGAACTTGAAAGGCGTAGTAACAAATGCCACTGTAAGTTTGCCCAACCCGTGCGCGATCTCCGCTATAACGGGCGCGGCGCCTGTCCCCGTTCCGCCGCCCATGCCTGCGGTTATGAATACGAGATCCATGTCCTTCATGAGCTTTGTAAGGGTATCGCGGCATTCTTCGGCGGACAGTCTGCCCTTTTCGGGGTTTGCACCGGCGCCGTAGCCTTTGGTGATATTCGATCCGATCTGCACCCTGCGTGTAGCTTTGGATACGCGCAGAGCCTGTTTATCGGTATTTATAGCCATAAACAGATTGACGTTGACCTTGGCGTCTATCATATTGTCCACGGCATTGCTGCCGCCGCCGCCCACACCGACGATCATTACCTTGACGGGCGAATTGGAATAATCGTCCGCGCCTATTATACCGTTATAATTTTCTGTCATGATTCAACATGCTCCTTTCTCGTTATCGTTTGGCAAACCAACGCCTGAATCTGTCGAACAATCCGCCGTTCTGCGGATTATACATCAATACCATATTCAATACGCCGAGTGCGGACGACAGATGCGGTCTGTCGAGCATCGGCTGCGACGGCTTTACGATCTCAACTTCTCTGTTGAGACATTCCGCCAAATATTCGGCTGCACCGCGTATAGTCCCCAAACCTCCGCCCGTTACAGACAGCGTGGTATATTCGGGAAATTCGTATTCGCAACACTTAAGCGCTTTATCTATATAACGCGCAAACCGCTCTATTTCCAGCCTTACGGCAAGATTTACTTCGGCAACGTCGAATTTTTTTATCTCGCTGTTTACTTCTATTTCGTATTCGGTCTGCATTACGGCCGGCTCTTCCTTTTCCGGCGGAAAATAATCGGGTTCGAGCGAAAGTATGAGCTTGCGCTTGAGCTGTTCCGCCTGTTTGAGCGAAATGCCGAACTTGTCCGCCAGCGCGGCGGAAATACGCGCTCCGCCCCAGGCAAAATAATTTTGAACACACACGCCGTCGCCTCTGCCTATAGCAAGCGAAGTTCCTATCGCGCCGACGTCCGCCAGCATGACGCACCTGTCGCGTCTGCAATCGTCGAACAACAGCAACAGTTCTGCGAGCGAAGACGATACGAACTCTGTTTCCGTTATATCGACCAAAGCCGCTGCGGAGTTTACTGTTTCCGCAAAATCGTTGCGGACCGACATATACGAAATACTTCCACCCAGCTTGGTAGACGTCATTCCTACAGGCTCCACAAGCTTATGCTCGTTGTCCAGCGTGTAAAACACGGGCTGTATGTTTATTACCGTCCAACCTTCTTCGTCGCAGAATCTGTTTCCGCTTTCGCGCAGAGCGTCTACGTCCTGTTCGGTTATCCTGCGTTTTTTATTTAGGGAAATACAAACGTCGTTTACCTTACATTTGGAAAACTCGTTAGGTACGCCTACATACAGTTTTTCTATCTTCTGTCTGGCGCGGTCTTCCGCACCGGCAACGGCATGTCCGATACATGAGGCAAGACGTTCCGCGTCCAACCACATACCGCGGGAATATCCCGCATACTCGCACACCCCGATACCGTCTATACATATCGAGTTATTTATTCCTCGACTACCGATCAAAACAGTTATCTTGCTCGTGCCGAAATCCAATATCGCAACGCTTTGTTTCAAAACAGAACCCCTATTTTAAACTTCCTCTGTGATTATACACCACGAAAAAACCGTTGTCAAGTATACGTAAAACCAATATCGTTACGGCGACGGCAAAACGTAGTGATCGTTATAATACCCTTCGTCCGTATACGGCTTTCCGCCTATATATTCGACGCCCGGCTTTACATACGTGCTGCGTATCGGATCGGCGGCGCCCTCGCTGCGGTTGACCGTTACCGTTATCAATCCGCTTGAACGCTCTATCGGATCCGAACCGGAACCGCCGCCGGGATAAAATATCGCCCATCCGCGTTCCATAAGTCTGTCGAAATCCGACACGCCTCCGTGCAGTTCGATCGAACAGCCGGCACTCATTCTTATATATACGTACCCGTCGCGTGAAAGATCTATAAACTTAACGTTTTGGATTATCTGCAGATCTATCATCCCTTTTCTGCGCATAAATTTGACAAATGCATCGATATACTGCCTATCCGAACCGTTTTTGCTTTGGAAATAATCGCCGATCTCGGTCGAAGTAACGCCTTTGGGTATTACCGTAACATATCCGCCGGCGCTTTGCGCGGCGGTCTCGCCTATCCTGCCCGACGAATAACACCTGTAATATCTGTCGCCGTTTTTATATTGGAACAATTTTTCGTACAATACGTAGTTTATAGTTACTCGGTCCGGAAAACTGCGTTTAATATTGACTACGCCGATATTCGGATATGCTTTTTCCACCCTGTTCTTGACAGCGGTCTCATCCAGAAAAAATATAGAACTGTTCTTTTTTATCCCCGAAGCCGACACCACGTTTTTATCGTAAATATCGGACTGCGCATTTTCATAATATCCGTAAGCGTCGACGTTGCGCACAAGAAACGTAGCGCCGCACGTCACTACAGACAGCACCAGCACCATTACAACCGCAAATAGTACAATCAATTTCTTGTTGCGCATACTATTTAAGTATAGCAAAACGTCAAACAAAAATCAAGTGTTTCAAAACAATTACATGACCGATACGGATTTTCGTACGCAGCGCTATATATCGACCCTGCGTATCTCGGCGCCCAATTCCAAAAAACAGCGCTCTATACTTTCGTATCCGCGGTCGATGTGTTCCACACCGTATACGGCAGACCTGCCTTCCGCGGAAAGAGCCGCGATAACAAGCGCGGCGCCGCCGCGTAGATCGCAGGCACGGACGGACGCCCCGTGCAATTTTTCCACTCCGTTTACTACGGCGATCCTGTCCTTTACGGTGATGGATGCTCCCATTTTTATCAGTTCCGTAGTATAGCCGAACCTGTTTTCGAACAGATTTTCGACG
>CAJUBY010000067.1 GCA_910585055.1 uncultured Christensenella sp.
TCTCTGGGCATGGTATTTACATCTCCTTACCGTATCTATAGTGTAGTGTTTGACCGCCGAGCACAGTCTTGTCCGTTCGTAATTATGTTCCGACGGTTTTACATGACCGAACGCTTGCGTGAATTATGCGCGTTTATTATTCTCCATAAGCTTTACGAACCGGTCGAAAAGCGCTTCGGTATCCTTCGGACCGCCGCACGCTTCGGGATGAAACTGCACCGAAAAAGCGGGCGCGCGCTTATAATCCAACCCCTCGACGGTTTTGTCGTTTGCATTGATATAACGTATCTCCGCTTTTTCTGGATCTACGGTACTCGCCTTTACCGCGTAGCCGTGGTTTTGGCTTGTTATATACGTTCTGCCCGTTTTAATATCCTTTACGGGTTGGTTCGCGCCGCGGTGACCGTATTTGAGTTTGACGGTGGAAAATCCGTGCGACAGCGCCAAAAGCTGATGCCCCAAACATATACCGAACGTCGGGATATTGTACGTATTCAGTTTTTTAAGCTCTTCGATTACCGAAGTATTATCAGTCGGGTCGCCTCCGCCGTTGCTCAACATTATCCCGTCGGGCTTATACGCAAGCGCTTGCTCCGCAGTCGTATCGTGAGGAACGATTACTACGCTGCATCCGTACTTGACGAGCATACGTTCGATATTGCGTTTTGCGCCGAAATCATAAAGCACGACACGGTATTTGTGCTCCGCATCCAAAGGGTTTATCTCTTTGGGCTGTTTGCACGACGTTTCTTCCACCGCATCTTTCACTTTGAATTTTCTTATCGCGGCAAGCTTTTGAGGAAGATCTTTCAGGTTGTCCGTTATCATTGCGTTCATAACGCCCATGTCGCGTATCTTGCGCGTAAGCGCACGCGTGTCCACGCCCGCTATACCGACGATATTATGCTTTTTAAGATAATCGTCAAGCTCGCCTTCTTTACGGAAGTTGGATCCTTCGTCGCACAGTTCGCGCACGATATACCCGAACAGATAGGGCTTATCGCTTTCCGAATCGGTCTCTATAGCGCCGTAGTTTCCTATAAGCGGAAATGTTTGCGTTATTATCTGACCGTAATAGCTGGGATCGGACAGCGTTAACAGATAACCGCTCATCGCGGTAGTAAACACCGCTTCACCGATCACGGTACCTTCCGCACCGATCGCGGTCCCGGTATAAACCGTACCGTCTTTCATTATCAGGTATCTTTCCATATTCACCTCTAATCGTTGAGTAACTTATCGAACGAGTTTTTAAGCATGGGCGTAACGGGCGCGGGATAATCGCCGGTGAAACACCCCAAACAGAAAGTCGTCTGCGGCGAAACGGCTTTCAGGTTTTCCAGCGACAGATATTCCAAACTGTCCGCGCCTATCTTTTTACATATCCCGTCGACGTCGTAACGGTTGGCTATAAGCTTGTCGCGGTCGTCGATATCGGTACCGAAATAACATTCGTATTTAAACGGCGGCGAGCTTATCCGCATATGTACTTCTTTTGCTCCGGCTCTGCGTAGCATTTTTATGATACGCGTGCTTGTCGTAGATCTGACTATCGAATCGTCGATCAAAATAATGCGTTTCCCTTCCACTGTAGAACGTATCGGATTGAGCTTAACATTTACGGCGCTCTCGCGTTTTACTTGATCGGGCAGTATGAACGAACGTCCGACGTACTTGTTTTTTACGAACGCCGGCACCATGGGTATACCCGACTCCTGCGAATATCCCTGCGCCGCGGCAAGCCCCGAATCGGGTACGCCGCACACGTAATCGGCGTCCGTCGGACGCTGTCTGTACAGCGCTCTGCCCATTATTTCACGCGCTTTGTATACGCTTATCCCGTCGATAACGGAATCGGGTCGGGAAAAATAAATAAACTCGAACGCGCAAAGTCCGCTTCTTGCCGCATTGTTGAGCATGTATGTAGATATGTTGCCTTTGACGTCGCAGCTTATCACTTCGCCCGGTTTTACGTCGCGGACGAAATCCGCACCCAACGCGTCGAGCGCGCAGGTTTCGGAAGCGAACACCACCGCGTCGTCCAAACGCCCCATGCACAGCGGTCTGAACCCGTTGGGATCGCGCACGGCAATAAGCCTGTCCTTTGTTGCTATAACTATGGAAAACGCGCCTTCCACCGAATTCATAGCGTTTACCACGGCGCGGTCAATATCGTTACGTTCCACCATATTACGCACGATAAGTATATTTAATATCTCGGTATCGTTGGTGGTGTGCATGACCATACCGGACTGAACAAGGTCGCGGCGTATGACCGACGAATTGGTCAGATTGCCGTTATGCGCAAGTGCAAGCGATATTTTGGAATGCACGGTTTCAATGGGCTGTGCGTTTTCGAGATTGCACGACCCGGTAGTGGAATATCTTACGTGCCCGACGGCGATCTTTGTGTTGGCGGCATACTCGAGATAATCCGACGAAAACACTTCGGAAACAAGTCCCATGCCTTTTTTGCATTTAAGTGCGCCGTCGGTAAACGTAGCTATGCCTGCGCTCTCTTCGCCGCGGTGCTGCAACGCCATAAGCGCGCTCGCCGCATAAGGTACCGCCGGAATTGGTTTGGGCGAGATCATACCGAAAACGCCGCATTCTTCTTTTGGTTTGTAGTTAAACACTATATCGCCTCGTAAGTTTTGAGTATATCCATGGCGATCTTCCGCCGTGATACACGTTGCTCCATCGACTTTTTTTCTATGAACTTGTGCGCCTGTTCTTCCGAATAACCGAGCGAACGCATAAGCACTATTTTTGCACGGTTGACGAATTTCATGTCTTCCAGCTTTACCGAAAGCTGTACGTTTTCCTCTTTAAGCCTGCGAACACGCGCATTGGACACCGATATAAGCCGTACGGCAGTCAACAGCTCCGATTTGGTCACAGGTCTCGACAGCGTTATTATACCGCAATTATTGAGATCGGCTTCCATCTGCTCGATCCTTATGCTGTCGTCTATATACACTCCGCCGCAATCGTTGGAATCGGCAATTGCGACCGCGAGTTCGTTCCCGTGCTCGTCGATAAGTCCGCTGTAGATAACAAACAGATCGAACGGACGGCACAGTGACGCACGCCGCGCTTCCGCGGCAGTAGAGCAAACCACGCAATTAATCTTTTCGTGATATAACACATCCGTCAAAGCGTGCTGCTTTACGGGAGTGCTTGCTACTATAAGTGCGTCCAAACATACCTCCTTGCTGTTTTAATAGATCCCAGAGTACGGTCTTCGAACCGTCAAATATCCGAATGAAACTGGAACAGCTCTATGTCGGACTTTAACGCCTGTTCGGCATTGGCGCGCTTTTTTATGGAATCCAAAACATCGTCGTAAACTCCGGGAATATATGCGCGCAGCCAATCGCTTTTACGTGCAAAGTCGATCG
>CAJUBY010000068.1 GCA_910585055.1 uncultured Christensenella sp.
GTGTCGTGCGATGTGGTGGTAGACAAGCAGTCTCATAAACAAATAGTGATAGGCGACGGCGGAGAAATGATAAAACGTATCGGGCAGTCCGCTCGGCGCGACATCGAAAAAATGCTCGGAGACAAGGTGTTTTTGGAGCTGTTCGTAAAGGTCAGACCGGGCTGGCGCGACAGATCGGATATTTTAAAAGATATAGGGTATTGAAGTTCCGTATATTTACGGCGCGGAAAAGCAAAATAACATTGGAGGTCGATATGAACAACGACGAAAGACTGTTATGGGAACTTTTCTGTGCTACGGGCGAACCCCGTTATTATTCCATGTATGTAAGAGCGCGTGAAAAGGCATACGACAGCGAATAGGCTGCGGCGCTCGCGGAGACGGCGTGACGGATTTTTCGGATAAATGCATAGTTCTTAAAATAAGCGATCACCGCGACGACGACAGGCTGGCGAAGGTGCTGACGGCGGAACACGGATTGGTCACGATCAGGCTTCGCGGCGTTAAGAAAGCGAAAGCCAAATTAAAACCGTTCGCGCAGGAGTTTTGTGTGTTCGATACTCGGCTCACGGCCAATCGCGGCGTGTTTCTTACGCCGGTAGAACCGTTGCTCATCAGAGACGGATTTTCGCTTTGCGGCGATCTTAAGGTCTTTACGGCTGCGAGCGTAGCGGCGGAGGCGACAGTGAATGCGCTTGGCGACGATCAGCCGCATCCTCATGTGTTCATAGAGCTGTTGAAGCTTATAAGCGCTCTCGAGCCTAACGGCGATCCGTATTATCAGACTTCCGTATATCTACTGCGATTGTTGGAACTGACCGGATTTTACAAGCGTTTCGAATATTTTGCCGAACCTCAAACCCCTGTGCAATTGCTCGGTTATGCGCAAAAAACGGGATACGAGACAAGGTGCGATTCGGATCTGTCGCGCAGAGCGCTTAAATACATAAGCAGAGAATTCGAAAAAAATTTCGACGTACGGTCCAAGAGCATAGATTCCGTCGATCTTTACGGCTGACAGCATCTAAATTTCGAAAAGTCAAGGCAAGTACATTAAATTGCTTGCCTTTTTTTTATTCTTTTGATACAATATCATGCGGATAAATAACATTCAAGGAGAATAAACACAATGGCAAAAAAGTATTGCTATCTTTTCAAAGAAGGCAACGCCAAAATGCGCGAACTTCTGGGCGGCAAGGGCGCTAACCTTGCGGAAATGACCAATATCGGTCTGCCTGTGCCCCAGGGATTCACTATTTCCACCGAAGCGTGCACTCAGTACTACGAAGACGGGCGCATGATAAATGCCGGCATCCAGCAGGAAATAATGACTTACATCGATAAGATGGAAAAGATCTGCGGCAAAAAGTTCGGAGATAAGGAAAATCCGCTGCTCGTTTCCGTGCGCAGCGGCGCCAGAGCGTCCATGCCCGGCATGATGGACACCATACTTAATCTCGGTCTCAACGAAGACGTAGTAAATACAATTGCGGCGAAATCGGGCAACCCCCGTTGGGCGTGGGACTGCTACCGTCGTTTTATTCAGATGTTTTCCGACGTCGTTATGGAAGTCGGCAAAAAATATTTCGAAAAGCTTATCGATAAGATGAAGGAAGAGAAGGGTGTAGAATTCGACGTAGATCTCAGCGCCGACGATCTTAAAGTTCTTGCATACCAATTTAAAGCCGAATATAAAAATCAGCTGGGCAAGGAATTCCCCGACGATCCGAAGGAACAGTTGTTCGAGGCTATTAAAGCCGTTTTCCGTTCCTGGGACAACCCTCGTGCAAACATATACCGTATGGATCACGACATCCCTTATTCGTGGGGTACTGCAGTCAACGTACAGATGATGGCGTTCGGCAACATGGGCGACGATTGCGGAACGGGCGTTGCGTTTACTCGCAATCCTGCGACCGGCGAAAAAGGTCTTATGGGCGAATTCCTTATGAACGCGCAGGGCGAAGACGTTGTTGCCGGCGTTCGTACGCCTATGCCCATTTCCAAAATGGCGGAAGTTCTTCCCGACGTTTACAAACAGTTCCTGGAAGTTTGCAACACGCTCGAAAACCATTACCGCGACATGCAGGATATGGAGTTCACTATCGAGCAGGGCAAGCTGTACATGCTTCAGACCCGTAACGGCAAGCGCACGGCGGCTGCCGCTATAAAGATCGCATGTGACCTTATCGACGAAAAAATGATTTCCGAGAAAGAAGCGCTCATGCAGATCGATGCCAAGTCTCTCGACATGCTGTTGCATCCGCAGTTCGATCCCAAAGCGCTCAAAGCCGCAGATAAGAGCAACGTCGTCGGCAAAGGTATTGCCGCATCGCCCGGCGCCGCGGCAGGCACGATAGTCTTTACGGCGGAAGATGCCGTAGCGGAAGGCAAAAAAGGCAATAAGGTCGTTCTCGTACGTTTGGAAACCAGCCCCGAAGATATCGAAGGCATGAAGTACGCGCAGGGTATTTTGACTGTCCGCGGCGGTCAAACGTCGCACGCGGCGGTCGTTGCGCGCGGCATGGGAACATGCTGTGTGTCCGGTTGCGGCGACATAAAAATGGACGAGGAAAACAAACGCTTTACACTGGGCGGAAAAGTTTATAAGGAAGGCGACGTTCTGTCGCTGGACGGCAGCACGGGTAATATTTACGACATTATGATCCCGACTATTCCCGCCGATCCCAATTCCGGTTATTTCGGTAGGATCATGACGCTTGCCGATAAGTATAAAGCTCTCGGCGTGCGTACCAACGCTGACACCCCTGCAGACGCAAAACAAGCCGCAGCGTTCGGTGCGCAGGGCATAGGTCTTTGCCGTACCGAACATATGTTCTTCGATCCTGCTCGTATCGGAGCTTTCCGCGAAATGATTTGTGCGG